>NZ_RHQO01000130.1:0-4576 GCF_003935475.1 Pseudomonas sp. p99-361
CTGCCATACCTTGTGGCAAACACCTGTCAGCCCTAAGGCGATCCCTGTGGGAGCTGGCTTGCCGGCGATAGGGCCAGTACAGGCAGCGGAATAACCAAAGTCGTTTTTGTTCTTTAACCCGCACAAATCCACCCGCTATAGTCGCTGGCAATCTGCCCCAAAAACCTTCAAGAACAAGGAAGCAACGTGAAAAGACTCTTCACCGCCTCGCTGCTCGCCGCAGGCCTGGCCTTGGGCAACATCGCCCAGGCCGCCCCTACCCTGCTCAACGTTTCCTACGACGTGATGCGCGACTTCTACAAGGACTACAACCCAGCCTTCCAGAAACACTGGCAGGCCGAGCACAACGAGAAGGTCAACGTGCAAATGTCCTTCGGCGGCTCCAGCAAGCAGGCGCGTGCGGTGATCGATGGCCTGCCGGCCGATGTGATCACCATGAACATGGCCACCGACATCAACGCCCTGGTCGACAATGGCAAGCTGGTGCCGGACAACTGGGTGACCCGACTGCCGAACAACAGCGCGCCGTTCACCTCGGCCACCGTCTTCATCGTGCGCAAGGGCAACCCTAAAGCGCTGAAAGACTGGCCCGACCTGCTGAAGGACGGCGTGCAGGTGATCGTGCCCAACCCGAAAACCTCGGGCAATGGCCGCTACACGTACCTGTCGGCCTGGGGCTACGTGCTCAAGCAGGGCGGTGACGAAGCCAAGGCCAAGGACTTCGTTGGCAAGCTGTTCAAACAGGCCCCGGTGCTGGATACCGGCGGCCGGGCCGCGACCACCACGTTCATGACCAACCAGATCGGCGACGTGCTGGTGACCTTCGAAAACGAAGCCGAAATGATCGCCCGCGAGTTTGGCCGCGACCAGTTCGAGGTGGTCTACCCGAGCGTGTCGGCCGAGGCCGAGCCACCGGTGAGTGTGGTCGACAAGGTGGTGGCCAGGAAAGGCACCCAGGCCGTGGCCGAGGAATACCTCAAGTACCTGTGGTCGCCAGAGGCGCAGGAGATTGCCGCCAACAACTACCTGCGCCCACGCGATGCAACCGTGCTGGCCAAGTACACCGACCGCTTCCCAAAAGTCGACTTCCTGTCGGTGGAAAAGACCTTTGGTGACTGGCGCACCGTGCAGAAGACCCACTTCAACGACGGTGGCGTGTTCGACCAGATCTATACCGACAAGCAGTAATCGATTCACTCAGGCCAGGCCAGTTCGCGGCTAAAGCCGCGAATAGGCCTGGCCGGACAACACACCCAAATCGAACTTTCTCACCCCTCCAGCCTCAGTTCCCTGAGTAACCCTGCCCCGCTCACCCCGGCCCAAGGAGTACTCCAGTGCTGCGTTTCCTCTCGACCCTGCTGCTCGGCTGCCTGTTGAGCACTCACCTGCTGGCTGCCGACCCCGCCCCCAGCGAGGACCAACCCGCCGAACCCGAGCCAGTCTTGCAAGGCGGCCTGCTGGGCGCCCTGGCCGATGGCCTGGACAGCGCTGCCAGGCAGATGGACCTCGACGCCCACCTGGTTGACGCTTGGCGCCTGCGCACCGACCGCGCCGCCCAGGAAGTGGAGCGCCTGGTCGACCGCCATTCGGCCAGTGACTCACTGCACCTGGCGGGCAACTTCCTGCTCCTGACCCTCACCTGGGGGGCCGCGTTCGGCCTGCTTGGCGGTGGTGGGCGCTGGGTCGCCAAACGGGTGTCGCGCCGCCCTTGGCTGCGCGAGCACAAACGCGTCAGTGGCCTGCTGGGGTACCTGTTGCCCTACACCTTGCCAGCCCTGGCCAGCCTGCCCGTGACGCTCTATGTGAGCCGCTTCCTCGACCCCTCCGTGGCACGCGCGCTTGGCCTGAGCCTGGCCTATGCGACCAGCAGCGGGCTGTTCTCGACGTCGATCATCCTCTGCCTGATCACCCTGTTCGACGCTGGCCATAAACGCCGCGCCGTGGCGGTGATCAAGCGCCTGGCACCACGGCCGCTGTTCCTCATCGGCTTCCTTGCCGCCTGGAGCGACGCTCTGACCAGCCCGCAGATCGCCCGCCAGCTTGGCGGCAACATCACCGCCAGCGTCGCGGTGGTCACCGGCCTGACTGCCACCTTCATCTTCGCCAGCCTGGTGATCCGCCTGCGGCGCCCGGTCGCCCACTTGATCCGCAACCGCGCGTACAAGGACCGGGTACAACACCGCGCCGTGCAGGAAACCCTGCGCATTTTCTCGACACTGTGGTACCTGCCAATTCTGCTGATGATCCTGGTCTCGGCAGTCAACCTGGTAGGTGCCGGTGCCGAAAGCCAGAAAGCCCTGCAGAACGCGCTGCTGACCACCGTGCTATTGGTCTCGACGCTGTTCCTCAGCACCTTGCTGCAACACTTGCTGGCCCCCCGCGAAAGCGACCCGGCGCAGCGGGTGCGGCCCTACAAGGAACTGCTGCGCAGCCTCGCCCACGCCCTGCTGCGCATTGCCATGGCAGTGGCCTTCATCGAGCTGCTGGGGCGCATCTGGGGGTTCTCGGTGATCGACTTTGCCCTCAGCAACCGCCTGGGCCAGGCGATCAGCAACTCGCTGTCGAGCATCGGCCTGATCCTGTTGGTCACCTGGCTGCTGTGGGTGGTGCTCGATACGGCGATCCAGGAAGCGCTCAAGCCAGCTGCCGGGCGCCGCAATGCGCGCCAGCCAAGCACGCGGGTGCGGACCATTCTGCCGATGCTGCGCAACGCCATCAAAGTGATTCTGATCGTGATCTGCACCATCACCACCATGGCCAACCTGGGCATCAACGTAGCGCCGCTGCTGGCCGGTGCCGGGGTGATCGGCCTGGCCATCGGCTTCGGCTCGCAGCAACTGGTCCAGGATGTGATTACCGGGTTGTTCATCCTGATCGAAGACACCATTTCCATCGGCGACTGGGTAGTGCTGGACTCCGGCCATGCCGGAACCGTAGAAAGCCTGACCATCCGCACCCTGCGCCTGCGCGATGGCAAGGGCTTCGTGCATTCGGTGCCGTTTGGCCAGATCAAGGCGGTGACCAACCAGTCACGGCAGTTTGCCTATGCGTTCTTTTCGGTACAGTTCACCTATGACAGTGATGTGGACGCGTCACTGGCGCTGATTCATGAGGTGGGCCAGTCGATCAGCGAAGACCCCCTGCTGCGCATCAACTTGCAGGGGCCGCTGCAGGTCTTCGGTGTGGACCGCATGGACTTGAACGGGTTTGTCCTGACGGCGCAGTTCCGGACCATTTCCGGTGGGCAGTATGCGGTGAGCCGGGCGTTCAACGAACGGCTGAAGAAGCGGGTGGACCAGACTGAGAATGTGAGTTTTGCCCAGGTCTATCCGCTGCCGGTGCAGGCTCTGGGGGCTTGACGTTGCCACTACCGGCCTCTTCGCGGGCTTGCCCGCTCCCACAGGATCACCACACATCCTAATGCTGTGGAGTACCTGTGGGAGCGGGCAAGCCCGCGAATGGGCCGCCACAAGCAACATCACACCTGGCGGAATACCAAAGCCTTGAGCCCGCCCGCCGGGTCCACATCCGGAAACTCCGGCGGGTTCTCCAGCCGCTCGACAAACCCCAGCGAGGGCGCCTGCTCGGCCATCCCCTCAATCAAAAACTCCGGCCCGATCCCTGGGTCGTTCACACAGGCCAGCACCGTCCCACCCGCGCTCAACAACTCCGGCAAACGTCGCAGGATCTTCGCGTAATCCTGAGTCAGCACGAAGCTGCCGCGCTGGAAGGTCGGCGGGTCGATGATGATCAGGTCATAAGGGCCGTACTTGCGTACCTTGCCCCAGGACTTGAACAGCTCATGCCCCAGGTAGGCTACCCGCGAGGCGTCGTGACCATTGAGGCGGTGGTTGTCCCGGCCGCGCGCCAGGGCCGATTTGGCCATGTCCAGGTTCACCACCTGCTCGGCCCCACCGGCCACCGCTGCCACCGAAAAGCCGCAGGTGTAGGCGAACAGGTTCAGTACCCGCTTGCCCGCCGCCTGCTCACGCACCCAGCGGCGGCCATAGCGCATATCGAGGAACAGACCGTTGTTCTGCCGCACGCCCAGGTCCAGCAGGTAGGTCAGGCCGTCCTCGATCACTTCGCGTTGCTGGCAGGGTTCGCCCAGCAACCACTGGCCCGGGCTGTCAGGCAGGTAGCGGTGCTGGATGATGATGGCCTGGCCGGTCCACAGTGGGCGCTCGGCCAGGTTGCGCAGCATCGTCTCCAGCTCGGCTAGCTGGCCTTCGGGCGGTTCGCGGAACAGGGCGACCGACAGCACCCCCTGCAGCCAATCGACCGTGATCTGCTCCAGGCCCGCCCAGCAGCGGCCGCGGCCGTGGAACAGGCGGCGGGTTTCCTGCGGTGCAGGGTCGAGGGCGGCGAGCAGGTGTTGCTCGAGGGTGGCGATTGGGGATGTCATGACAGGTCGCAGGCTGGCAAAAGCGGCATTCTACCCGCTGAGGCCGCTTCGCAGGCAAACCAGCTACCGCATAAATTTCAAGCCCTGTGCAGTACCTGTGGGAGATTCTATGGTTTCTGGCAAGGGTAGCCGGAGCATCTTCAGCGCCTGTGAGATCGAGCGCCGCCCGCG
>NZ_RHQO01000131.1:0-2644 GCF_003935475.1 Pseudomonas sp. p99-361
CGGATATGTGATGTTTGTGATGCCTTGCGAACTTTCGGTTCATGTCATCTTCACCACCGCAATCTGCGTCAGCAAATTGCTTGGGTGTTATATGGTCAAGCCTCACGGGCAATTAGTATTGGTTAGCTCAACGCCTCACAGCGCTTACACACCCAACCTATCAACGTCGTAGTCTTCGACGGCCCTTTAGGGGATTCAAGATCCCAGTGAGATCTCATCTTGAGGCAAGTTTCCCGCTTAGATGCTTTCAGCGGTTATCTCTTCCGAACATAGCTACCCGGCAATGCCACTGGCGTGACAACCGGAACACCAGAGGTTCGTCCACTCCGGTCCTCTCGTACTAGGAGCAGCCCCTCTCAAATCTCAAACGTCCACGGCAGATAGGGACCGAACTGTCTCACGACGTTCTAAACCCAGCTCGCGTACCACTTTAAATGGCGAACAGCCATACCCTTGGGACCGGCTTCAGCCCCAGGATGTGATGAGCCGACATCGAGGTGCCAAACACCGCCGTCGATATGAACTCTTGGGCGGTATCAGCCTGTTATCCCCGGAGTACCTTTTATCCGTTGAGCGATGGCCCTTCCATACAGAACCACCGGATCACTAAGACCTACTTTCGTACCTGCTCGACGTGTTTGTCTCGCAGTCAAGCGCGCTTTTGCCTTTATACTCTACGACCGATTTCCGACCGGTCTGAGCGCACCTTCGTACTCCTCCGTTACTCTTTGGGAGGAGACCGCCCCAGTCAAACTACCCACCATACACTGTCCTCGATCCGGATAACGGACCTGAGTTAGAACCTCAAAGTTGCCAGGGTGGTATTTCAAGGATGGCTCCATGAGAACTGGCGTCCCCACTTCAAAGCCTCCCACCTATCCTACACAAGCAAATTCAAAGTCCAGTGCAAAGCTATAGTAAAGGTTCACGGGGTCTTTCCGTCTAGCCGCGGATACACTGCATCTTCACAGCGATTTCAATTTCACTGAGTCTCGGGTGGAGACAGCGCCGCCATCGTTACGCCATTCGTGCAGGTCGGAACTTACCCGACAAGGAATTTCGCTACCTTAGGACCGTTATAGTTACGGCCGCCGTTTACCGGGGCTTCGATCAAGAGCTTCGCTTGCGCTAACCCCATCAATTAACCTTCCGGCACCGGGCAGGCGTCACACCCTATACGTCCACTTTCGTGTTTGCAGAGTGCTGTGTTTTTAATAAACAGTCGCAGCGGCCTGGTATCTTCGACCGGCATGAGCTTACGGAGCAAGTCCTTCACCCTCGCCGGCGCACCTTCTCCCGAAGTTACGGTGCCATTTTGCCTAGTTCCTTCACCCGAGTTCTCTCAAGCGCCTTGGTATTCTCTACCTAACCACCTGTGTCGGTTTGGGGTACGGTTCCCAGTTATCTGAAGCTTAGGAGCTTTTCTTGGAAGCATGGTATCAACCACTTCGTCGCCTAAAGGCAACTCGTCATCAGCTCTCGGCCTTGAAATCCCGGATTTGCCTAAGATTTCAGCCTACCACCTTAAACCTGGACAACCAACGCCAGGCTGGCCTAACCTTCTCCGTCCCTCCATCGCAATAACTGGAAGTACAGGAATATTAACCTGTTTTCCATCGACTACGCTTTTCAGCCTCGCCTTAGGGACCGACTAACCCTGCGTCGATTAACGTTGCGCAGGAAACCTTGGTCTTTCGGCGTGCGAGTTTTTCACTCGCATTGTCGTTACTCATGTCAGCATTCGCACTTCTGATACCTCCAGCAAGCTTCTCAACTCACCTTCACAGGCTTACAGAACGCTCCTCTACCGCATCACCAAAAGGTGATACCCGTAGCTTCGGTGCATGGTTTGAGCCCCGTTACATCTTCCGCGCAGGCCGACTCGACTAGTGAGCTATTACGCTTTCTTTAAAGGGTGGCTGCTTCTAAGCCAACCTCCTAGCTGTCTAAGCCTTCCCACATCGTTTCCCACTTAACCATGACTTTGGGACCTTAGCTGACGGTCTGGGTTGTTTCCCTTTTCACGACGGACGTTAGCACCCGCCGTGTGTCTCCCATGCTCGGCACTTGTAGGTATTCGGAGTTTGCATCGGTTTGGTAAGTCGGGATGACCCCCTAGCCGAAACAGTGCTCTACCCCCTACAGTGATACATGAGGCGCTACCTAAATAGCTTTCGAGGAGAACCAGCTATCTCCGAGCTTGATTAGCCTTTCACTCCGATCCACAGGTCATCCGCTAACTTTTCAACGGTAGTCGGTTCGGTCCTCCAGTCAGTGTTACCTAACCTTCAACCTGCCCATGGATAGATCGCCCGGTTTCGGGTCTATACCCAGCGACTAAACGCCCTATTAAGACTCGCTTTCGCTACGCCTCCCCTATTCGGTTAAGCTCGCCACTGAATATAAGTCGCTGACCCATTATACAAAAGGTACGCAGTCACCTAACAAAGTAGGCTCCCACTGCTTGTACGCATACGGTTTCAGGTTCTATTTCACTCCCCTCTCCGGGGTTCTTTTCGCCTTTCCCTCACGGTACTGGTTCACTATCGGTCAGTCAGTAGTATTTAGCCTTGGAGGATGGTCCCCCCATATTCAGACAAAGTTTCTCGTGCTCCGTCCTACTCGATTTCATTGATAAGAGATT
>NZ_RHQO01000132.1:0-4271 GCF_003935475.1 Pseudomonas sp. p99-361
CTGACCCCGAACCCGACTCCGGCCCAGACCACGATCAACGACTCGGTCGACACCACCACCGCGACCCTCACGGCTTCGCCGAGTGTGACCGAGGGCGGCGTGATCACCTATACCGTCACCCTGAGTAATCCTGCTCAGACCCCGGTAACCGTGACCCTGTCCAACGGCCAGACCGTGACCGTGGAAGCGGGTAAGAATCAGGGCAGTGTCGACTTCCAGACTCCGGCCAACGACGTTTACAACAACGGCTCGACCGTCAATGTCACCATCGACAAAGCTACCGGTGGCAACTTCGAGCAACTGACGCCGGACCCAACACCTGCATCGACTGTCATCCAGGACAGCATCGACCCTGTAACTGTGAGCATCGTCAGCAATGGCAATGTGACTGAAGATCAGCAGCCTGTCTTTACTGTAAAAGTCAGTCAGGCGCTGGATCGGCCACTGACCGTTACCCTGTCCAATGGCGACAAGGTCACCATTGAAGCCGGTAAAACAGAGGTGGAGTACAAGGCGACAGCCCAAGGTGATGATGTCTTCAAAGATCCCGGCTCTCTCACTCTTGGCGTTACTGACGCAAGCGTCCCAGGTGCCACCTTTGAGAAGCTGGAGTTCGGTAGCCCCGCGACTGTTGAAATCTCAGACACCATCAGTGAGGTTGTAGCCACGCTGACCGCGAGCCCTTCGGTAACCGAAGGCGGCGAGATTACCTACACCATCACGCTGACCAACAAAGATGGTCTGCCGATCAACAACCCTTCGGACCTGTACTTCAAGCTGACCGACGGCACCAATATCGTCGTGGCGGCCAACAGCACCACCGGTTCGGCCACTGTTATCGCGCCGGACAACGTCTACGTCGGCGCCAACGCGCCAGTGGTCAACGCCATTGATTCGGTCAGCGGCCAGGATGCGTGGAAGTTCGAGCAACTGACCCTGGACAAGACCGAGGTCAGCACCCAGGTCACCGACGAGCCTGGCACCCCGGGCAACGAAGGTGACATCGTCAAGGTCACCATCACAGCTGACCAGACCTCGGTCGCCGAGAACGTCAAACCGACGTTCACCGTGCATATCAATCAGCCTTTGGCTCACGACCTGGTCGTGACCCTGAGCAACGATGCCAAGGTCACCATCAAGGCTGGCGAAACCACCGCGGCATACGAGCACACAGCACAGGGCGATGACGTCTACCAAGACGCCGGCGAAATCACTTTGGGCATCAAGTCGGCGGCCGATGCTACGGGTGCAGCGTTCGAGAACCTGCAACTGGGTGGCGACGCCTCGGTAAAAGTCACCGACACCATCGATGAAGTGGTCGCCAAACTGACCGCTACCCCATCGGTAACCGAAGGCGGCGAGATTACCTACACCATCACGCTGACCAACAAAGATGGTCTGCCGATCAACAACCACGCGGAGCTGTTCTTCAAGCTGACCGACGGCACCAACATTGTCGTGGCGGCCAACAGCACCACCGGTTCGGCCACGGTTATCGCGCCGGACAACGTCTACGTCGGCGCCAACGCGCCAGTGGTCAACGCCATTGACTCGGTCAGCGGCCAGGATGCGTGGAAGTTCGAGCAACTGACTCTGGACAAGACCGAGGTCAGCACCCAGGTCACCGACGAGCCTGGCACCCCGGGCAACGAAGGTGACATCGTCAAGGTCACCATCACGGCTGACCAGGTTTCGGTCGCCGAGAACGTCAAGCCGACGTTCACCGTGCATATCAATCAGCCTTTGGCTCACGACCTGGTCGTGACCCTGAGCAACGATGCCAAGGTCACCATCAAGGCTGGCGAAACCACCGCGGCATACGAGCACGCAGCACAGGGCGATGACGTCTACCAAGACGCCGGCGAAATCACCTTGGGCATCAAGTCGGCGGCCGATGCTACGGGTGCAGCGTTCGAGAACCTGCAACTGGGTGGCGACGCCTCGGTAAAAGTCACCGACACCATCGATGAAGTGGTCGCCAAACTGACCGCTACCCCATCGGTAACCGAAGGAGGCGAGATTACCTACACCATCACGCTGACCAACAAAGATGGTCTGCCGATCAACAACCACGCGGAGCTGTTCTTCAAGCTGACCGACGGCACCAACATTGTCGTGGCGGCCAACAGCACCACCGGTTCGGCCACGGTTATCGCGCCGGACAACGTCTACGTCGGCGCCAACGCGCCAGTGGTCAACGCCATTGACTCGGTCAGCGGCCAGGATGCGTGGAAGTTCGAGCAACTGACTCTGGACAAGACCGAGGTACAAACTCAGGTTACTGACGAGCCGTCTGGCCAAGGCGACTTGGTCAAGGTCAGCATCGCTGCCGATCAGTTGTCTGTGAATGAGGCTACTGCGCCGACCTTCACCGTTACCCTGAACAAGGCGCTCGACAAGCCGTTCACCGTGACCTTGAGCACTGGTGCGACCCTGACCTTCGCAGCAGGCGAGACCACCAAGTCCTACGCCGCACCGGCGCAGGGCGATGACGTGTTCAAGGACGAGGGCAAGATCACTGTCAGCATCACCAAGGCCGAAGTGGTCGGTGAGCAGCTGGAAAACCTGCAGATCGGCCAGCCTGCTACTGTGGCGGTCACCGATACGCAGAGCCCGGTGACTGCCCAGCTCACTGTGGATAACACCACTGTGGCCGAAGGCGGCAAGATCACTTACACCGTGACTCTGGTCAGCGCTGATCCAAGCCTGCCAGTGACCAACCACAAGGGCCTGACCTTCACCCTGACAGACGGAACCACTGTGACCGTTAAAGCAGGTGAGGCCACCGGTTCTGTTACCGTCACCGCGCCAGACAACGTCTACGTCAACGATCCAGTCACCATCACTCAAGGTCTGACCAAGGTCGAGGGCGCCGGCGCTGATCAGTTCGAGCAGCTGAACCTGGGCAAGGATACTGTCAGCACAGTAGTCACCGATGAGCCAGGCACTCCGGGTAACCCGGGCGGAAACAACGAAGGCGACTTGGTCAAAGTCACGATCGTGGCCGATCAAGTTTCGGTCAACGAAGCAACCGAACCAACCTTCACCGTCACCCTGAACAAGGCTTTGGACAAGCCGTTCACCCTAACCCTGAGCACCGGTGCCACCCTGACCTTCGCGGCAGGCGAGACCACCAAGTCCTACGCCGCACCGGCGCAGGGCGATGACGTGTTCAAGGATGAAGGCAAGATCACCGTCAGCATCACCAAGGCAGAAGTGGTCGGCGAGCAGCTGGAAAACCTGCAGATCGGTCAGCCTGCAACCGTGGCGGTCACCGATACGCAGAGCCCGGTGACTGCTGAACTGTCGGTAGACAACACTACCGTCGCTGAAGGCGGCAAGATCACCTACACCGTGACTCTGGTCAGCGCTGATCCGAGCCTGCCAGTGACCAACCATAAGGGCCTGACCTTCACCCTGACCGATGGCACCACCGTCACGGTCAAAGCCGGTGAGTCGGTCGGCACCACCACTGTCACTGCGCCAGATAACGTTTATGTAAACGATCCAGTGACCATCACCCAAGGCCTGACCAAGGTCGAAGGCGCTGGCGCTGATCAGTTCGAACAACTGAACCTGGGCAAAGATACTGTCAGCACAGTAGTCACCGATGAGCCGGGTACTCCGGGTAACCCAGGCGGCAACAACGAAGGTGACCTGGTCAAGGTCAGCATCGTGGCCGACCAAGTCTCGGTCAACGAAGCAACCGAACCAACCTTCACCGTCACCCTGAATAAGGCTTTGGATAAGCCGTTCACCGTGACCTTGAGCACTGGTGCGACCCTGACCTTCGCGGCAGGCGAGACCACCAAGTCCTATGCCGCTCCGGCGCAGGGCGATGACGTGTTCAAGGACGAAGGCAAGATCACCGTCAGCATCACCAAGGCGGAAGTGGTCGGCGAGCAGCTGGAAAATCTGCAGATCGGCCAGCCTGCTACCGTTGCGGTCACCGATACGCAGAGCCCGGTTACTGCCCAGCTCACTGTGGATAACACCACTGTGGCCGAAGGCGGCAAGATCACCTACACCGTGACCCTGGTTAGCGCCGATCCGAGCCTGCCAGTGACCAACCACAAGGGCCTGACCTTCACACTGACTGACGGCACCACTGTGACCGTTAAAGCAGGTGAGGCCACCGGTTCGGTTACCGTTACTGCACCAGACAACGTCTACGTCAATGATCCAGTCACCATCACCCAAGGCCTGACCAAGGTCGAAGGCGCCGGCGCCGATCAGTTCGAACAACTGAACCTGGGCAAAGATACCGTCAG
>NZ_RHQO01000133.1:0-3001 GCF_003935475.1 Pseudomonas sp. p99-361
GGGTTTTGTCTTTGTGCTCCAAAAAAGTCCCCTTGCCTCACCACAATCCCTGTGGGAGCGGGCGTGCCCGCGAACACCGGCGCAGCCGGTGCCATCACAGCGCCTGCTCCTCGGCGCCATTATCGTCAGGCTGAGCGTTTCAGCCCGAGGCATTCGGCCCTTTTCCTATGCAATCCCCCAGCCCATAGCTATCATGCCTGCCTTATTCCAAGTCGAGACTGGCATGCTGAAGTTGTTGAATCTCCTCAAGGACGGCCGGTTCCATTCCGGAGAAGCTCTGGGGGCGGCCCTCGGGGTGAGTCGTAGCGCCGTTTGGAAGCAGCTGCAGCACCTGGAGAGTGAACTGAACCTCACCATTCACAAAGTTCGTGGGCGTGGTTACCAATTGGCTGCGCCGCTGGTGTTGCTCGAGGCACAAGCAATCGTTGGGTTCGCCGAAGGCGAGCAGTGGCCAGTATTCATCCACGACACGATCGACTCGACCAACGCCGAAGGCCTGCGCATGGCGGGTGAGGGCCAGGCAGCACCCTTTTTGGTTTTGGCCGAGCGCCAGAGCGCTGGCCGTGGCCGACGTGGTCGGCAATGGGTCAGTCCGTTTGCCGAGAACCTGTACTACAGCCTGGTGCTGCGGGTTGACGGCGGCATGCGCCAGCTTGAAGGCTTGAGCCTGGTGGTAGGGTTGGCAGTAATGCGCACCTTGCAGGGCTTTGGTGTAAAGGACGTAGGGCTGAAGTGGCCTAACGATGTCCTGGTTCGCGGGATGAAGATCACCGGCATTCTGCTGGAACTGGTGGGAGATCCAGCCGATGTCTGCCATGTTGTGCTGGGTGTCGGCATCAATGTGAACATGCAGGCGAACGAGCAGGTCGACCAGCAGTGGACGTCGATGCGACGCGAGCTGGGTGGGGCAATAGACCGGAATCACCTGGTGGCGTCGCTAACCCAGCATTTGCAGCATGAACTGGCACGTCATCGGCGCTATGGTTTCGCTGCATTCCAGGAGGAATGGGAGCAGGCGCACCTTTGGCAAGGCCGGAGTGTATCGCTGATTGCCGGTAACACACGTATTGATGGTGTTGTTCTTGGCGTCGACGGGCAAGGCGGCTTGCGCCTTGAGGTGGATGGAGTGGAGAAGAGCTTCAGCGGTGGTGAGCTCAGTTTGAGGTTGCGTGATGATTCTTGAGCTCGATTGCGGGAACAGCTTTATCAAATGGCGGGTCATCCATGTCGCCGACGCAGTGATCGAGGGCGGCGGGATTGTCGACTCCGATCAGGCATTGGTGGCCGAAGTGGCCGCACTCGCCTCGGTGCGTCTTACGGGCTGTCGCATTGTAAGTGTGCGTAGCGAGGAAGAGACCGATGCGCTTTGCGCGGTTATCTCCCAGGCCTTCGCCGTTCAGGCCCGGGTAGCGCACCCCGCCCGGGAAATGGCAGGCGTGCGCAACGGTTATGAGGATTACCAGCGTTTGGGGATGGATCGCTGGCTGGCCACGTTAGGTGCATTTCATGTTGCCAAAGGGGCTTGCCTGGTCATCGATTTGGGGACTGCTGCAAAAGCCGACTTCGTGGCTGCGGATGGCGAGCACCTGGGCGGGTATATCTGCCCGGGCATGCCATTGATGCGCAGTCAGTTGCGCACCCACACCCGGCGCATTCGTTATGACGATGCCTCTGCCGAGCGCGCGTTGACCAGCCTGTTGCCAGGGCACTCAACCGTCGAGGCAGTCGAGCGCGGTTGTGTTCTGATGCTGCAGGGTTTTGCCCGCACGCAGCTCGAGCAGGCACGCGCCCTGTGGGGTGAAGATTTCACCGTATTCCTCACTGGGGGCGATGCGCCGCTAGTGAGGGAGGCCGTGCCCCAGGCGCGTGTCGTGCCCGACCTAGTGTTCGTGGGGCTGGCCATGGCTTGTCCATTGGATTGAGGTGCCTATGCGTTGGTTGTTTCTGCTGTTACTGGTGCTCAACGTCTTCTACTACGTGTGGCATCAGCAGGAAGCCCCGCTGAAGGTCAAGGAAGTCGCCCCCTTGTCTCTGTACAAGGGGAGTCAGCAAGAAATCCGGCTTTTGCGTGAAACGGGTGTATCAACACCCCCAAAGCGCCGGGATGAATGCCTGGTAATAGGTGGGGTAATGGCGCAGGCGCAGCTCGAAGCCCTGCGCCAGCGTCTGCTTAGCCTCGATATTGCGACGTTGCCGGTGGTAGGGCAGTTGCCTGGTGCCGATGGTCGTTGGCTCAAGGTAGCCCCGGAAAGCGAGCGATTGCTGGATGAAACGGTGCTCTCTTCTCTTTCCAATGATTTCAAAGACTTAAAACATAAAATTATTTTCTGCCAGGGTATTGCAACTGACGAATAGCTTGATAGAATGGCGCCCGCTTCACAGGGAACACCACTTAGGTGGTAGAGCTGGAAGCGGTGTCAAAGCAGCTAAGTTTCAGATTTAATTGAAAAAATTTGAAAAAACGCTTGACACTAGGACGGCAGACAAATAGAATGCCGGCCACATCTGGAGGGATTCCCGAGCGGTCAAAGGGGACGGACTGTAAATCCGTTGCGAGAGCTTCGAAGGTTCGAATCCTTCTCCCTCCACCAGTTTTAGCGAGAGCCGCAAGCTCCGCGGGTATAGTTTAGTGGTAGAACCTCAGCCTTCCAAGCTGATGATGCGGGTTCGATTCCCGCTACCCGCTCCAAGTTTGCTGGATTTTGCACAAAGTGTTTCGCTCTTGTAGCTCAGTTGGTAGAGCACACCCTTGGTAAGGGTGAGGTCAGCGGTTCAAATCCGCTCAAGAGCTCCATACAAACAAGGCAGATATGAAAATATCTGCCTTTGTTTTATCAGCGCAAGACTATTCTTCTGCGAGGGTTGTATCGATGGCTAAGGAAAAGTTTGATCGTTCCCTTCCCCACGTTAACGTCGGCACCATCGGCCACGTTGACCACGGTAAGACCACTCTGACCGCAGCTCTGACTCGCGTCTGCTCCGAAGTTTTCGGTTCGGCAGT
>NZ_RHQO01000134.1:0-2523 GCF_003935475.1 Pseudomonas sp. p99-361
ATCGGGCCGCAGAGCGGCCCCGACAATTTGTGCAGCGCTGCCGAAATCCTGGGGCCGCTTTGCGGCCCGATCGCGACACAAGGCCGCTCCTACAGGGGGACGGCGCAAGGTTTTAGTTAGCAGTTGCCCTGCGTTTCTCTGCCAAGCGCGAGCGCCCGTACAGCAAGATGATCGCCAGCAACGCCACCGCCTGCGCCGACAGCGAGTAGGCGTCGGGATGAATCCCCAGCCAGTCGAACTCGAAGAACGCCACCGGCCGCGTGCCCAATACCCCAGCCTCTTGCAGCGCCTTTATGCCGTGCCCGGCGAACACCACTGACAACGTGCACAGCAGTGCCGCATTGATGCTGAAGAACAGCGTCAGGGGCAGCTTGGCCGAACCGCGCAATATCACCCAAGCCAGGCCCACCAGCAGCACCAACGCCGTGGCGCCGCCTGCCAGCACCGCCTGGTGCCCGGCAGGGCCCGCCTGCAGCCACAAGGTTTCATAGAACAGGATCACTTCGAACAACTCGCGGTACACCGAGAAGAACGCCAGCACCGCGAAGCCAAAGCGCCCGCCACCACTGACCAGGCTGTTCTTGATGTAGTCCGTCCACGCAGCGGCGTGGCGTCGGTCGTGCATCCATACCCCAAGCCACAGCACCATCACGGCCGCAAACAGCGCCGTGCAGCCCTCCAACAACTCACGCTGGGCACCACCGACATTGATCACATAGGCCGCCAGCGCCCAGGTAGCGAAGCCAGCGACCAGCGCCAGGCCCCAGCCGATGTTGACGCTGCGTACCGCTGACTGCTGGCCGGTGTTGCGCAGGAACGCCAGGATCGCCGCCAGCACCAGAATCGCCTCAAGGCCTTCACGCAACAGAATCAGCAGGCCTGAGACATAACTCAGCGACCAGCTCAGGCCGTCGCTACCCAGCAGCTTTGCCGCTTGCTCAAGCTTGACCTTGGCTTCGCCCAGGCGCTGCTCGACTTGGCCCACGGGCAGGCCATCCTGCAAGGATTGGCGGTAGGCCATCAGCGTCTTTTCAGTGGCCTTGCGCGCCTGGGTATCGATGTTGTCCAGCGAGCTTTCTACCAGCTCGAAGCCCTCAAGATAGGCCGCAACCGACAGGTCATAAGCCTGGTCGCGGTCGCCTGTACGGTAAGCGGCCAGGCTTTTGTCGAGCGTACTGGCGGTGTATTCGAGCAATTGCGCAGGGCCACGCTTGACCTGCGGCGGCTGGGCACGCTGGGCGCGGAATGCTTCCACGGCCGCGGCGCCTTCGTGGGCGGCGATTTCGGCCGGGGTCTGGCGGGCCAGGTCGGCGATGTTCCAGGTTTTGTCGCCTTTGCCGGCTTCCGGCTTGGCGGTGAAGCTGGCGATGTAGGCCGCCAAGTCCCAGCGCTGGCGGTCGTCCAGCTGGTCGGCAAAGGACGGCATCTCGGTGCCGTCGATGCCCAGGGCAAGGGTGTTGTAGAGGTCGAACAGGCTCAACTGGTCAAGGCGCGCGACGTCGCGCAGGTTGGCCGGCGCGGGCTCCAGGCCGACGCCTGCCGGGCCATCGCCCGCGCCGCTTTCACCGTGGCAGATGGCACAGTTTTGTGCGTACAGGGCAGCACCACGGGCCGGGTCCGGGGTGATTATTGGGGCTTGGCTCACCTCATAAGCCACCGCAAGGCGTGCGCCCAGTTGCCGGGCCTGCCTGGATACCGCTGGGCCGTCCAGACGCTGGTCGATGGCCTGGCGCAGCGCTTGCACGCCCTGCTCCAGTGCCGCGTGCTCGGCATTTGCAGGCAGGCCTTTGACCAGTTCGGCCAGTACCGCGCCGAACTCGCGCTGCTCGTCGTATTCGCCGCTGTCGACCACCTTGCCGTCACTCACGGTTGGCGGGTAGTCGGCACCAATGTAGTCAAGCAGGTGCAGGGCCTTGGTAGCTTCGGCGGGGGCTTCAGCCTGTGCCGCAGCGCTGCACAGCGCCAGCACCGTGCTGAGCAATAAAGCCGGCAGCCAGGCAAGCGGACGGGAACGGGTTTTCATGGCCAGTCTCGAAGGGAATGCGAAAGAGAACATTGTTCACTTCCACTTTGCTTCACTCAAGGGTGCTGGGCGGATTTCATGAAAAATCCTGGTACAAATAAGATCACGCGGGATGGCACGGTACCTGGGGGCTGGCTTGCCGGCGATGAAGGAGGCACCGATGCCACAGGAAACACCGGGTACCAAATGATTCACCGCGGGTAGGTCCTTACCCACTAGCCTGTTGAGCGGCCAGCTCTGGCAGAAGGGGTTTCATGACCGGGCCGTGCGGCGTGAGGAGGATGTGCAGGATGTGGCGCGGTATATCGTCATGAATCCCAAGCGGGCGGGTCTTGTTGCGAGGGCTGGGGATTATCCGCATTGGGATGCGATTTGGCTCTGACCAGATGTTGCCTGCGGGGGCCCTATCGCAGGCAAGCCCCGCAGGGATCGCCTTAGGGCTGACAGGTGTTTGCCACAAGGTATGGCAGCGCCTGTTAGAGCGAGCGCCGCCCGCGCGG
>NZ_RHQO01000135.1:0-2394 GCF_003935475.1 Pseudomonas sp. p99-361
ATGCGCCGCGCGGGCGGCGCTCGATCTCACAGGCGCTGAAGGTGCTGCGGCTACCCTTGCCAGAAACCATAGAATCTCCCACAGGACCATGCAATGCTTGAGGGCTGTGCTGTTCCTGTGGGAGTTGGCATGCCGGCGACGGGGCACAGAACGGCCCCAATTGCTCAGTTGTGCGCGGTACGGATTAGCGGGCGACCCAACTTTCGACTTCATCCGCGCCGTATTGCTGCTTCCACTCTTTCAACTGGCGGTGATTGCCGCCTTTGGTCTCGATAACTTCGCCAGAGTGCGGATTCTTGTAGTGTTTCACCTGTCGGGCACGGCGCGGTGCTTTCGCTGTGGCCGCAGGGGCTGACTGGCGGTTGGCCTGCGGATCGAGCAAATTGATGATGTCACGCAGGCTATAGCCATATTTGGCTAGCAGGTCGCGTAGTTTTGTTTCGAACTCGATTTCTTTCTGCAGCTCAGACGACCCTTTCAGCGCTTCAAGTTCAGCCAATTGCTGGGCCAGTTTTTGTTCAAGCTGACGAAACTCTGCCAGACGCGACATGTACTTACTCCGAAGTGGGTGGGGTGCTAGTTAGAGAATCCTAACGCGGTTCAAGTTCAAACCCAAATGACAATGAGCTCCAGCCCTGCGCAAGTTCTGTAATGGCGCCAGACACGACAGCGGTCATTAGCGCATGCGACAAAATAGCGCGTCACGGAACTTGAACTGCCCGTCACCGATACGGCTTAATGCGCGCGACGTTTTCATGGGTGATTCATACTTTCAAGAGCGCGTGCGCATCTCTGTCTGTTCGCCTGCTTCGCCGTGCTGTTCAACCTGCTGGCGATGCCGCTTGACCGTGCCTTGCAAACACCCCGCGTCGACAGCTAATCCCTGATTCTCGGTAGCTTTTGCAGCCTGCACGGTGCACAGAGCCTGCCCAAGTCACTGCTGGCCCAGCTGAAGGCCGAGCTGCCCCAACTCGGTGACCAGCCGGAAACGAAACACCAGGCGGGCGACTGCTGCTGTGGCCATGCCGGGCATAGCCTGCTGGCCAGCGAATACTATCGCCACCTGTTCCCGCGGTTCTGGCCCGATGCGCTTCTGCTCGGTGACAGCCATAGGTTGCCACTGCCGCGTGAGCAGTGGCCAAAGCTCAACCCCCGCGCCTCTCCCCTGGCCTGCCCCGTCGCTGATTGCCAACAGCTGCCCCGTGACCTGCGGTGCGCAGCCCTGCCCGACTGTCTAGCCAGGAAACTTTCCATGCCTGCGTTCCGTTGTACCGCACGTGCTGCCTTGCCCGTGCTCGCTTTGTTCAGCCTCAGCCCCCTGACACTGGCCGTGGCCGAAACACTGCCTGCTGAAAACTCCACCCTCACCCTTGGCGCGGTCAACGTGACCAGTACCGAAAGCGGCCCGCTGGCCACCAGCAGCGTGCTCAGCTCGGTGGATATCCTGGGCGGCGACATCCTCGAGAAAATTCCGGTGGCTTACAGCTGGGAGCTGTTCAGGCGCGCGCCCGGGGTGTTGCTGACCGAATTCAACCAGGGCACCACCTCGGGCAAGCTGTCGTTTCGCGGCTTCAATGGCGAAGGCGAAGTGAACGCGGTCAAGTTGCTGATCGATGGCGTCCCCAGCAACACCAACGACGGCAACATGCCCTTCATCGACTCGGTGTTCCCCATGGACATCGACAGCATCGAAGTGGTGCGTGGTACCAGCGATCCACGCTACGGCCTCAACAACATCGCCGGTAACGTCAATATCCACACCCGCACCGGGGGCAACTACAACAAGGCGCGCCTGCGCTACGGCAGCTTCAATACGCGTGAGGTTCAACTGGCCAAGGGCATCGAGACCAGCAATTGGACGCAGAACTACTTCTTCGCTCGCCAGCAGGTTGATGGCTACCGTGACCATGCCGATACCGAGCGCTACAGCTTCGGCGGCAAGTGGTCTACACCCCCGACGATGGCAGCTACCGCCTTGGTCTGATTGCCCGTCACTACGAGTCAGAAGCTCAGGAGGCGGGCTACCTGACCGAGGATGACGCCCGCCGTCATCCGCGCATGTGCAATGACTACAACGCTACGGACAAGGGGACGCGGCGGATGGCGGATGAACCAAGTCAGCGTGCACTTCGATACCGACCTGGCCGACACTTTGTCGTGGTCAGCCAAGACCTACCTCAATACCTTCGACGATCGTCGCTGGACTCAATACTGGCGTACCAGCTCGCAACAGGGACGAGACACCTACGAAGACCAGTACGGTGCCATTACCTCGTTGACCTGGCGGCCACAGGTGGACTGGCTGCACGCCTTCGCGCTGGAAGGTGGCAGCGATGTGCAAAAGCAACAGAACCGCAGCGAGCGCTATCGCACCGTGGAGCGTGTACGCCAGGC
>NZ_RHQO01000136.1:0-1983 GCF_003935475.1 Pseudomonas sp. p99-361
CCGCGCGGGCGGCGCTCGATCTCACAGGCGCTGAAGATGCTCCGGCTACCCTTGCCAGAAACCATAGAATCTCCCACCTCGATCGCATCGACTTCAAATCCTGTGCAATCCCTGGGGGAGCAACTGTCTTGCTCAAAAGCCATAAGCTGGCGCAATCCATGTGGGAGCTGGCTTGCCGGCGATGAGGCCAGTCCAGGCAATACAAGTCAGTTGCTCCCAACACTACCCCTGTGGGAGCGGGCATGCCCGCGAAGAGGCCCGTACAGGCAACTCACTGCCCCGGGCTAAGCACCCGCTCCAGCTCCGCCGCGCGGTCGCGGGTCATGCTCATCATGCAGGTACCGCCTTCCAGCTGCGCCATGGTCCCGCCACTGGCCTGCACATGAAACTGGCAATTGCCATCGCGGTACACCAGCCACTTGCGCTGCACATCGCGCAAGCTTTTCTGCTGCCCGGCATCCAGCTTGCCCATCAGTTGCTTGTACACCCGGTTCAAGCGCTGGTCCTGCACCTGCGTCTCGGCCCCGATGCACTCACTCATGGCCACCGTGCTGGAGGCCTTGTCCATGCACTGCACGTACGCCGCCGTGTAGTCATCGGCCACGGCCAATGGCAGCACGCAGGTCAGTGCCAGCCCTGCCAGGTATTGCTTGCACATGCCTACTCTCCTTTTAGGTATCAAAGCGTCTGGGGTTGCACCGGCGGCATCAGCACCTTGCCCGGCTCGAATTGCAGCGCTGGCATCTGTGTGGCGGCATAAACCGCCACACCCAACGCCGCAATCAAGGCCACATCAAGCCAGTTCCAACCGGGCATGTCCTCAGCGCTGCGGGCCTTCCAGCAATGCCAGGCCTGGCCCAGGCAGAACACGCCCATCGCCGCCAGCCACAGGTAGAAGCCGGCACCAAATCCGCTCAGGTCATGGAATTCATAAGTCTGGTTATCCGGCAGACGGGTGATGCCGAAGCTGCTGCCCGCCAGGTAAACCGCCGCCAACCCGGCCAGCAATGCCAGCCGGCGAAAGCGCCGGTGGGCAAGGATGGCCAACGCCAGCAGCGGGTTGGCAAACCATTGGTGCAAGCCGAAGGGCAAGCCCCATGGCCCGTACAGCAGCATCTGCAGCGCCGGCATGTGATGCCCGCCATTCATGTGCGCGCCGTTGAAGAACAGGGCGAGCAAGTACAGCAGCAGGCTGATGCTCAGGTAGAAAACGGGCAAAGGGCAAATTCCTAGGCGACCGGGGGCTCAAGCAGCAGACCATAGATGCCGGAGTCGGACAACTCACCGGCCACGCACCAGCGCGCCCGCAGGGTGCCTTCAAGCACGAAACCTTGCCGTTCCAGGGTGCGTGCCGAGCCTTGGTTGCGCGGGTCGATCTCACCTTCCAGGCGGCGCATGTGCAGGGTGTTGGCCAGGTAATCGATGAAGCAGGTGAGCGCTTCGTCCATGTAGCCCCTGCCCTGCACGGCGCTGGCCAGGCAGTAGCCGATCTCGCCACGGCGGGAAACATCGTCGATGTTGAACAGCTGGACCATGCCGATGAGTTCACCGTTGTCGCGGCGGTACATACCCAGCTTGAGCTGGTCGCCATTGGCATAGGCTTCGCGGTCGGCGGCCAGGGCGCTTTCGGCCTCGGCCAGGTTTTGCCAAGGGGCATGGTGCCAATAACGCATGACCTCGGGGTCGGCCATGATCGCCAGCCACTGCGCGGCATCGGCATGGCGCATGGGGCGCAGTTGCAGGCGCGGGCTGTCGAGGCAGAGGTCACTGGGGAAACTGCGGGGTGGGGTCACGCCGGATCTCCTGTCCATTGCTGGGGAGATGACAGTTTAACGTCAAGCGCGAGGTTACGGCATCCCGGGGCTGCTGCGCAGCCCATCGCGACACAACACCTGAGCTTTGCGCAGTACCTGTGGGAGATTCTATGGTTTCTGGCAAGGGTAGCCGGAGCATCTTCAGCGCCTGTGAGATCGAGCGCCGACC
>NZ_RHQO01000137.1:0-1487 GCF_003935475.1 Pseudomonas sp. p99-361
GGCGAAGCGCTTGATGCGCACCACCTCGATGTTTTCGAGCATGCAGGATCCTCGCCCGCGCATGTCGGCGGGCTTGAGTAGTAGGGGAAGGGGTTAGGCGCGGTGGCCGCGCTTGCAGAACCAGTCGAGGGCGTCACAGATCAGCAGGTTTTCGTACCAGTCCTCGATCTCGCGCTGCTCATTTCGGTCGCGGAAGAAGGTCGGGCCGAGGTAGTTGTGCCAGGACATGAACACCCGCGTGCCGTCTGCTAGCGGCAACCTGAAGAACGGCGACATGCACACATAGCCGTACTCCACACGGATGCAGGTCATCGCGGCCACCTGTAAAGGTGGAAGGCTACGTACATCATGGGCAGGATCATGATTCGTCCTCCTGCTGCACGCCAAGCTCACCCATCACCTCGGTGGCGATGGCAAAGCCAGGGCTACCAAGTGGGCATTCCTGGATGATGCGGTTCATTCCATTGATCAGATCTCGGGCTGTGCCGATCATCATGTCGGCGTCGGCGTCCATATCCAGGCCCATGGCCTCGCCGATAGAGCCGATCTGCACACAGGCGTCCAACAGCATGCTCTTGCTGCGTTCGGCATCTTTGCGCAGCGCCTCGTTCTCGGCCTTGAGCTGGTCGTACGCCGAGGCCATCACGACTTCCGGCCCGTGCGGGTCGTAGCCAATCCATCCTCCCGCCTCAGAAACCATCTGGACGACTTTGTAGCGATGAACTTCGGTCATGACATCAGTTCCTTGGGCACCTGGACGGTATCGCCGAGCGTGGCGGTGACGACGGCGCGGCAAATCGCAACCGGTGGTGTGTGGCAGCCCGCGACCCATTCTTCTCCAAGCGCACTCCACAGGCCGCATTTGAAATCCAGGCATACGCGATACTTGTCGACCAGAGCACCTGCCAGCGCCCAGTCTTCCCAGGGGTTGAAACGCTTGGCGTGCTCGATGGCCTGGCACTGATATCGGGCGAATACCCTCCAAGGCACGCCGTTGTACCCGGGCGGCTCCAAGTACACATCCAGCCCTTCGGCCGTGCCAACTGCCCAGCCCAGTGCCTCCCCGGAGAGGTTCGACGCGCTCACTTCGATCAGGTCGGGCATGGCGCCACCTGCTTGGCCTTGGCCGCTTTGGCGCGCTCGATGTTGCCGAACTTGCTCTTGCGCTGGATATCCTTGAAGGTGCGGCAACCTGACATGAACAGGGTTGAGGTCAGGTCTTTACGGCTCCGACCAACCTCCATTATCCCTTTCACACCGTGGCGACAGAGCACGTATGCACTCTTGTAATCGCCACTGCGCAGCATCGTTGTGTAAAACGCCAGCCGCATTGCCAGGCGCCAACTGTCGCTGTCGTCGGACGGGCGCATGCGACGGGTGTAAAGCTGACCTTTACGGTACTTGCTCACAGCTGATACCTCTCATCAATCCAGCGCCCAGGCGCCAGAGCGGGTGTAGGTTCGGGTTGGGTTTCGTGCGGGGAGAGC
>NZ_RHQO01000138.1:0-1470 GCF_003935475.1 Pseudomonas sp. p99-361
TCTCCGAGTGCCGTGGCCGCGTGGCATGAGTAGGCATGCCAGGCACGGTCACGGCCAGAGCGGAAGGTGCGGTCGCCCTAACCGGAGCAGGCTCCGCTCACAGCGACCTCACGACTCCTTGGTTTCAGACAAAGGTGTAGGCACACACTTTGTTACCAGCTGGGTCACGCAGGTAGGCCGCGTAGGCACCCGGCAGGTGGCCACGTGGACCTGGCTGGCCTTCATCGCTACCGCCAGCGGCGAGGCCGGCAGCGTGGAACGCATCCACTTCAGCGGTGGTGGCGGCAGCGAAACCGACCGTTACGCCATTGCTGGTAGGTGCAGCACCATTGCCTGGACGGGCGATGATGAACGCTGGCTTGTCACGGCCGTACAGCACCCAATCGTTACCGAAAGGACCCAGGTTCTTGATGCCGAGGGCACCCAGAGCCGCATCGTAGAATGCGGACGATTTCTTGATGTCGGCGGCGCCGAAGAACACGTGGGAGAAGATGTCGTTACCGGAAATTACTGGAGTAGCCATTTAATGTGTTTCCTTGAGTATTGATGTTTAACGATCAGGTCGTGATCAGTAGTGAATAACGGTGCGAATCGACTTGCCTTCATGCATCAGGTCGAACGCTTCGTTGATTTCATCGAGCCCCATGGTGTGGGTGACAAACGGCGCCAGGTCGATCTCGCCTTTCATCGCGTCTTCCACCATGCCTGGAAGCTGGGTACGTCCCTTGACGCCGCCGAAGGCAGAGCCCTTCCAGGTCCGGCCAGTAACCAACTGGAACGGACGGGTCGAAATTTCCTTACCGGCACCGGCGACACCGATGACGATCGACTGGCCCCAGCCACGGTGGGCCGCTTCCAGCGCCGAACGCATAACGTTGACGTTACCGATGCATTCAAAGGTGTGGTCAACACCCCAACCGGTCATCTCGATCAGAACCTCGTGAATTGGCTTCGCGTGGTCCTTGGGGTTGATGCACTCGGTGGCACCGAAACTGCGAGCCAACTCGAACTTGGCCGGGTTGGTGTCGATGGCGATGATGCGGCCCGCCTTGGCTTGGCGTGCGCCCTGGATCGCGGCGAGGCCGATACCACCGAGGCCGAATACCGCCACCGAGTCACCGGGTTGCACCTTGGCCGTGTTATGCACAGCACCGATACCGGTGGTCACGCCGCAGCCCAGCAGGCAGACGTGCTCCGGATTGGCATCCGGGTTGATCTTGGCCAGCGACACTTCAGCAACAACGGTGTATTCGCTGAAAGTCGAGCAGCCCATGTAGTGGAACAGCGGCTGGCCGTTGTACGAGAAGCGGGTGGTGCCATCAGGCATCAGACCCTTGCCCTGGGTAGCACGTACAGACACACACAGGTTGGTCTTGCCCGACTTGCAGAACAGGCACTCGCCACATTCAGCGGTGTAGAGCGGGATAACGTGATCACCCGGTTTCACACTGGTGACGCCCTCACCTACCT
>NZ_RHQO01000139.1:0-1397 GCF_003935475.1 Pseudomonas sp. p99-361
GTTGTAACCGGCGTAATCATCGGTCATGACATAACCGCGATAGCCCTCCAGCAGGCGCAACGGCACCTCCTGCGCACGGCTGGTGGTGTAGTCGAACAACACGACTTGTCGATCAGGTGGCCCACTGGCCTGCACCCACATCCAGGATTGGCTGGTCGGGTCACGATCCGGTTCCTTGAGCACCTGCACCCGCGTTTCATCGCAGTGAATCACGGGGCTTTCCAACAACCGCTCACGCATCAGGTTCAACAACGGCTGGAAGTGCTCGCTGCACTGGATCACCCAGCGGGCCAGGGTTTGTCGAGGGATTTCGATACCGTGCCGGGACAGCACGCTTTCAAAACGGTGTAGCGGCAAGCCATCGACGTACTTGGTAGTCAGCAGCATGGCCAGCACGCTGGGGCTGGCCATGCTTTTTTCGATCAACTGGGCCGGCTTGTCGGCGGTGACCGGCGCCGTTTCACAACCACGGCAACCGTAGACCTTGCGCACATGCTTGAGCACACGGATCTGCATCGGCACGATATCGAGCTGCTCGCTGGTTTCCTCGCCGATGACATGCTTGCGACAACCGCAGGCGCAAGTCAGTTCGTGCTCGGGCAAGTCATGGATGACTTCGATACGTGGCAGATCAGCCGACAACGGTTTGCGTTTGCCACCATGTCTGACTGGGGTAACGACTTCTTCGTCCGAATCCTCAACCACAGCCAACAACAGCTCGCTTTCCGGTTCGTTGAACATTGCCAGTTGCGGTGTATTGGGATCGACCGTTTGCTCGGATTTGCGGTTGAACAGCCGATCACGCAACAGCTTGATCTGTTCTTTCAGGTCGACGATGTGGTCCTTGTCGACCGTGCGCTCAGCCAGCAACTGCGCAAGCAGTTGCTTGAGCACGGCAGGGTCATCAGGAAGGTCATCGGGCGCTGGAATCATGGCCCGGATTATACCGGGTCAGGCGACGAAGCGGGGTGTCAGAACCTGATGTGGACGGTTGCGCCAGAGGTCGAAGCCGTCGAGTAGCCAGTTCAGTTCCTGGACGGTCAGGACGATGGCTTCGTCGGTCGCGTCGGGGGAAGTTTTGAAACGTTCGGCTTCGAGACGCTTGAGCCACAGGCAGAAGCCGTTGCGCTCCCAATAGAGGATCTTCACGCGATTGCGCGGCTTGTTGAGGAACACGAAAAGGACCGGGTCGAACACGGCCACCTTGATATCCAGTTCAACCAAGGCTGCGAGGCCATCGATGGATTTTCGGAAGTCGACGGGCTTGGGGTAGAGATAGACTTTTTCGACTTTGGCGTCGGGGCGCATCATCGTCGGCAGGCTCCAAAAAGAAATCGGGAGCACAGCATCGGGGATCAGGTAAGCGCTTTGAATGTGGGGTTTATGGAGCGATTACG
>NZ_RHQO01000013.1:0-100489 GCF_003935475.1 Pseudomonas sp. p99-361
AACAAACGTAGGAGCGAGCGCAGCTCGCGATTGCGCCGCGCGGGCGGCGCTCGCTCTAACAGGCGCTGCCATACCTTATGGCAAACACCTGTCAGCCCTAAGGCGATCCTCGTGGGAGCTGGCTTGCCGGCGATAGGGCCGCGAAGCGGCCCCGGGATTTCACTTACTGCGCGATGGTCTTCACCGAAACCCCACGCTCGACCGGCGTAGAGGTGCGCCCATACACATCTTCGAAGCGCTCGATGTCATCTTCGCCCAGGTAACTCCCGGACTGCACCTCAATGATCTCCAGCGGGATCTTGCCCGGGTTGCGCAGGCGGTGCACCGACGCAATCGGGATGTAGGTCGACTGGTTCTCGGTCAGCAGGAACACGTTTTCGTCGCAGGTCACCTCGGCAGTGCCGGACACCACGATCCAGTGTTCGGCGCGGTGGTGGTGCATCTGCAGCGACAGGCTGGCTCCTGGCTTGACGGTGATGTGCTTGACCTGGAAGCGGCCGCCCATGTCCACCGAGTCGTAAGAACCCCATGGGCGATACACTTCCAGGTGGTTCTGGGTTTCGCTACGGCCCTGTTCGTCCAGTGTCTTGACCATCTGCTTCACGCCCTGAACCTTGTCCTTGTGGGCGATCATCATGGCGTCCTTGGTCTCGACCACCACGATGTTCTCAAGGCCGATCACCGACACCAGCTTGCCGTTACCGTGGATCATGCAATTGTGGCTGTCCTGCACCACCACATCGCCCTTGGTGACGTTGCCGTTGTCGTCCTTCTCATGCACCTCCCACAACGACGACCAGCAGCCCACGTCGCTCCAGCCGGCCGACATCGGCACGACACAGGCGCGCTGGGTTTTTTCCATCACCGCGTAGTCGAGGGAATTGTCCGGGCAGCAGGCGAAAGTGGCGGGGTCGATGCTCAGCACATCGCCGTCTTCCTGGCTACGCTCCAAGGCCAGTACACAGGTGTCGTAGATATCGCCATCGTGCTTTTTCAGCTCCTCGAGGAAGCGGCTGGCGCGGAACAGGAACATGCCGCTGTTCCAGAAGTAACCACCGGCCTGGACGAACTCGGTGGCGCGCTTCTCGTCGGGCTTCTCGACGAACTGCGCGACCCGCGCCACGCCCTCGGGCAGCAATGCATCCTGGCTGGAGCGGATGTAGCCGTAGCCGGTTTCCGGCTTGGTCGCCGGTACCCCGAACAACACCATCTCGCCGCGCTCTGCCGCTACGGTGGCCAGGGCCAGGGCACGTTGCAGGGCCTTCTGGTCCTCGATTACATGGTCGGCAGGCAGCACCAGCATCAGTTCGTCACGGCCTTCGTTGACCAGTTTCATCGCGGCCATGGCCACCGCTGGCGCCGTATTGCGGCCAAACGGCTCCATCAGGATGCCTTGGGTTTCCAGCTTCAGGGCAGCCAGCTGCTCCTGCACGATGAACTTGTGGTCCTTGTTGCAGACCACGATCGGCGTGTCCATGCCCTCGAACGCCAGGCGCGAGAGGGTTTGCTGGAACAGCGTATGTTCACCGGTCAGGGCCAGGAACTGCTTGGGGAACTGCTTGCGCGACAAAGGCCACAGACGCGAACCGCTACCACCAGAAAGAATTACCGGGATCATCATGTTTCTCCAATAGTCGTTGAGAGGCAGGGGAATCAGTTGCTAGCCACGGGGCGAGTTACCCACACCGGCGACAAGGCGTTGCCGGAACCCGTTACGTACAGCACTGCGGCTTCGCCGCGCTCAAGGGCGACTGGCTTCACGTCACCCACTTTCTTGTCACCTTGGTACAGCGCCAGGTTCACCTTGACCGGGTTGATCTCGCGCTCGCCACGGCCGTTGGCGGCCACCTGCTTGACCACTTCGGTCTTGCCGTCGGCGGTTTTCAGGGTCAGTTGCTGGTCGCTCAGGTTCTGCACGCGCACCAGGGCTTTCTGCTTGTTCTTGAACGGCGGCTCTTCGATCAGCTTCGGGTTGCCGCTGCTGCTGTTGACCAGGGTGTAGTACTTGTCCGAGGCCAGCTTGACCGGCACGCTCTTGCCGCCGACCTGGGCGGTGTAGTCACCGCCAGGCAGGAAGCTGAAATCGCTGCTGGCCTGGGCGCCAACCTGCTTGATCTGGGTGTTGCCCACACTGGCGGCAGCCGGTGCACTGGTGGCGTTGTACAGCCGCACGAACGTGGAGCCTTTCGGCGCGCTGGGGCCATACAGGGCGGCGTCGGCGCCGGCGAAGGCCTGCATGGAGGCAAGGGACAGGCCGGCCGCCAGGGTGAGGGCTTTGGCAATGGAAGTCTTGGTAGTCATGTGCGTGTTCCTCTCTTCAGTCAGTGGTTCGTCCGGGTGGACGACAAGGCCAGGTTTTCTTCGGATTTACGGGCGTTCTTCAGCTGCGCGACCCAGTGCGGGTCGAAGCTGCTGAGGTCGTTCTTCATTGGCAGATATCGTTCTGGGAATTCCCACACCACCACTTGTGGCGCGGCGTTCTTGAAGGCATCGCTTTGCAGGTACTTGAGCATGGGCACCAACGGGCCGTGGCCGTCCTCGGCGTAATTGGCCACGTCGCTGCGCAGCGCCTGCTGCAGGGCGCCAAGGAAGTTCCAGTGCGGGTTGGCGCTGTAGCTGGTGCCAACCAATGCCACCGGTATGCGGCTGTCGGCGAACAGCGCGTCAGCACCGTCACCCTCGGCCTCGGCGGCTCGGGTGGTACGTTGTTGCAGGCTGTCCGGGGCGGGCAGCAGGTTGCTGAACAAAGGGTCCAGTGGCAGGAAGTTGGTCAGGTCGCCTTTGTACGGGGCTGTGCTGCCTGCTTCGGTTATGAAGGCCTGCGGGGCGCCGTCGAGCAGGTTCTGCCGGCGCACGGCGTCAGCCAGCGCCTGCGCCGCCACTTCGGCGCCCATCGGCGTCCAGTGGGTGTCGGTACGCAGGAACACCTGGCCGCGGGCCTTGGCCTGCGCCAGTGGGCCCATCAGCTCGGGCGCAAATACGTTGGCCTGGCGTGCCTGGGCGTGAAACTGGTTGTACAGGTCCTCATGCAAGCTGGCCGGTTGTTGCTTGCCGATGTATTCGGCATACACCCGCGCCTTGGCCGGGACGATCGCCAGCACCAGGTGCACGCCGTGCTGCTGCAGGGTGTCGCGTACACCGCGGATCAGCGCCAGGTTCTCTTGCATCAGGTGTTCGGCACCGGCGGTGGGCTTGAACTCTTCGTCACTGAACAACCACTGGTCGCGGCCCAGCACCACGCCAGGGCGGCCTTCGTGGAACAGCTTGAAGTCCATCGCCGCCCACAGGTTGGTGCCCAGGCGCTTGATCGGGAACTGGTCGTCGTAATGGGTTTCGGCTGCCTTGGCCAGTTTGCCGTTGAGCAGGGTCATCTGCTCGGTGCGCTGGAAACTTTCCAGCCCACCGGTGGACCAGACGCCCATGCCCACCAACAGGCCGATGAAGGACAGCGAATAGGTAATGCGTAACGTTCGGGTCATGTCAGCCACCTCAGAACTGGAAGTAGAGAAACGGCGAGTAGCTCTGCGCCGAAAGCTTGAGGATCGAGGCCACGAACAGCAGCAACACCAGCGCGCGGGTCATGACCCGGGTCCAGTCCAGGCCCAGCGAACCGTCGCTGTTGACCTGCACCGGGGTGGCCTTGGGCGTGGGTTTGGCGTTGCGGTAGAAGTCGCGCAGGCCGAAGAACGCCAGGGTGAGGTAGGCGATCACCAGGGTGGCGAACTGCAGGCCGGTGAGCTGGGCACGGTTGAGTTCCGACAGCTGCCAGTCGCCGAAGCTGAACATGGCGCCATACATGCGTGCGGCGACGTGCAGGTTTTCGGCGCGGAAGATCACCCAGCCGACCACCACCAGCAGGAAGGTGAAGGCCCATTTCACCGGGTTGAAACGCTGCGGGTTGGTGTCGATGCCCAGCGCCCGCTCGATCGCCAGCCACATGCCGTGCCAGGCGCCCCAGATGATGTAGGTGAAGTTGGCGCCATGCCACAGGCCGCCCAGCAGCATGGTCAGGAACAGGTTGCGGTAGGTGTTGAAGGTGCCTTTGCGGTTACCGCCCAGGGTGATGTACAGGTAGTCGCGCAGCCAGGTCGACAGGCTGATGTGCCAGCGCCGCCAGAACTCGGTGATGGACTGGCTGATGTATGGCTGCTTGAAGTTTTCCATGAAGCGGAAGCCCATCATCAGCCCCAGGCCGATGGCCATGTCGCTGTAGCCGCTGAAGTCGAAGTACAACTGCGCGGTATAGGCCAGGGCGCCGAGCCAGGCATCCCCGGTGGTCGGGTTCTGCAGGGCGAAGCAGTGGTCGGCGACCACTGCCAGGGTGTCGGCGATGAACACCTTCTTGATGAAACCCTGCATGAAGCGGGTGCAGCCTTCGGAGAACTTGTCCAGGGTATGGGTGCGGTTGTTGAACTGGTCGACCAGGTCCTTGAAACGCAGCACGGGGCCGGCGATCAGGTGCGGGAAGATCGCCACGAACGCGGCGAAGTCGATCAGGTTGCGCGTGGCCGGGGTGTCGCCGCGGTACACGTCGATGATGTAGCTGATCGACTCGAAGATGTAGAACGAGATACCGATCGGCAGCAGCACGTGGGTGAGGATGAAGGGCTCCAGGCCAAACGAGGTGATGATCGCATTCAGGCTGTCGACACCGAAGTTGGCGTACTTGAAGTAGCCGAGAATGGCCAGGTCGACACCGACCCCCAGCAGCAGCCAGCGCTGTGCCGGCTTGGTGCGCACGCCGGCGGCACCCACTTTCAGGCCGATCCAGTAGTTCCACAGGGTGACCCCGGCGAACAAAGCCAGGAAGTCCACCCGCCACCAGGCATAGAAGATGTAGCTGGCGACCAGCAGCAGCAGGTTGCGATAACGTTGCCCGCTCAAGTAATACAGGCCGAGGAATATCGGCAAGAACAGGAACAGGAACACGTTGGACGAGAAGACCATCCCGGTTCTCCTTATTGTTCACAGCATCCGGGGCACAGCGCCCCCCAAACCCCCCAGCAAAAAGCTGGAGGGCAACTTAGATCCCTGTGGGAGCGGGCATGCCCGCGAACAAGGGCGAAGCCCTTGCCATGCACCGCGGTGGCTTCTTCGCGGGCATGCCCGCTCCCACAGGTACCGACCCCACAATGGGAGTCAGTTCACTTCTTGCTTGCTGCGCTCGGGTCATAGACCCGGGTCACATCGCCGCCCAGCCGGAAGCTGTTGAACGGCTGCATCCCGTGCTTGCGCTCCAGCGTGTCGCCGACGCAGTGGTACAGCGCGCACCAAGGCTCGAGCCAGGCGTACTTGTTGTCGACCTTGAGGTCTTTCATGTCCTGCTTCTCACCGGCTCGTTCGGCGAAGTGATGTGGGTCGCGGGCGCCGTAGAGCACACCTTCGCCCAAGCGCTGCAGGGCAAAGTTGTTTTCGCTGCGCAGGTCCACGCCGTTGGCCTGGGCGAAGCTGGCAATCATCGCCAGCGGCGGCAGGGCGTAGTTGTGATAGGCCAGGGCACGTTGCTTGCGCCTGACCTCGTTGGGCAGGAAACCTTGCTCGTCGACCTGGTTGGCACCTACCTTGAATTCCTTCACCGCCCAGTCGAACAGGTCGCGGCGGTCGGTGGCCACGGCGGTGGCCATCACCGACCAGGCGGCCCAGTAGCTGTGGTTGTTGATCTTCTCCAGCGGCAGGTTGCTCCAGTCCTGCACGGTCTGCTCGGCCAGGCGGTCCAGCCATTTCTCGATCAGCTTGGCCTCGGCCTGGTGCGCGGCCAGCGGCAGGGCAGTGGAGAACTTCAGGCGCAGCCACGAGCCGCTCATGCTGCCCAGGGCCCATTTGCGCATCGACTTGCCGGTGTGGTTGTAGTCGGTGGACAGCAGCGCATTGGCCCGCGCCCAGGTCCCCAGCCAGGCCAAGGTGCAGTCGAGTTGCGCCGGGCGGCCATCACGCATGTATTGGCCGACCATCTTGCTCACGCCCTTTTCCAGCGTGGTGATGTCTTCGGTCGACTTGCGAAAGGCCTTTTCCGAGGCGACATTGAGCGTGGCACGGGCCTTGTCGGAGCCTTCGTACTTACTGCGGAATTGCAGCGCACCGGTGTAGGGCTTTGGTGCCGGCTCGCAGCGGAAATTGCCGTCGCCCGTTTTGGGTTTCTCGATGCCCTCGTAATAGCCTTGGGGTGGCACCAGCGCAGCGTGCGCGGCGCTGCCGAACAGCGCCATGGCGAGCAGGGCAGGGCGAAAGATTTGCTTGAATACGGTCATGGTCGCCTCACTGGCCGGCTTGCGCGGTTTGCGCAGGCACGGCGAAGTTGTTGCGTTTGCAGAGTTTGGCCTCGACTTTCTGGGTGCCGCTTTCCGGGCCCTGCAACTCGAACGCCAGCAGGCTCTGGTCGGCCCAGTCCTCGTCCTCACGCATCTGGAAGACAAAGCGGCCGTCGGTGTCGGAGGTTTCCGGTTTTTCCAGCTTGATGTCTTCGTGGCGGCCGTTGAGGTACCACAGGGTGGCTTGCAGCACCTTCACCGATGGGTCGTCGAACCTGACATCCATCTGCAGGTTGCGGTTGATCAGCTGTTTCACCACGCCGCCCTTGCCGTTGACCATCAGCTCGTTGTTGCCGGGCTTGAGCGTGGTGCTGGCGCTCATCAGCGCCGGGCGGTCATTGCAGCCATCGTCGAGCAGGCCAAGGATCTGCCGCCAGATGGTTTCCTGGTCCAGGCGGTACAGCGGCGAGAACTCCCAGATCAGGATCTTGGGCGGGTTCTTGCGGAATTCCTCGCTGCCCAGGTACTGGATCATCGAGCCTTCCAGGCCACCGCCGGGGAAGGCGACGTTGAGCACATCGGCGCCGATGTACTGCTCGAGGAAACCGGAGAAGTTGTAGTTCTTGCCGCTGTGGCTGGTGCCGACCAAGGTGATCTGTGCGTTGCCGCTGTCGCCGAACAGGTCGTCGCCGCCGCCGCTGGAGCCTTTCGGCTCGGTGGCGAACTGGTCCATGTACTGGATCGCATAGCTGGTGCCACACAGTTGGCCGGCCACGTTGTGCAGGGTGCCGGTCTTGCCCATGCGGCCAGATTTCTTGGTTTCGAATTCCTTGCGCGGGATGCCCTCGAAAGCCGGCATCTTGTGCACGGTGTCGGCGACGATCCTGGCGGCGCGCTCGGCACCGTACGGTGTCCAGTGCTGGTCACCGCGGAAGTAGAAGTCCTTGCCCTGGTCGGCGGCGGCCAGTTGCTCGTTGGTCAGCGGCGACAGGTCGGGCACGTTGTAGCCCATGCTGGCGAAGCGCTTGAGCATGGCCTGGTAGTTGCCCAGTGCCTTCTGGTAGTTGAACGCAGCTTTCTCGGCCGGGTTGAGCATGTTGCGGTTCACCAGGCCACGGGTGGGCTGGTACACCATCACCAGCTCCACGCCACGCTTCTTGAACGCGTCGTGCACTTGTTGCAGGCGCTTGTAGCCGGCCGGCGTGGTGCTGAATTCGGTGCGCAAGTCTTCGCGTGTGCGGAACAGCCAGTCGCCCTTGGCTTGCACCAGGGTGGTGAAGTTCTGCTGGTAGCGGGTGGTGTAGCGGCTGGCATCGTGCGCTTCGGGGCACAGCTGGCAGCAGGGCTCGGCCGTGAAGGTCGGGGCCTTGACTTCATCGGCGCGCACGCCCTGGCTGATTGCCAGAAGGGCAGCGGACAGGCCCAGCAGTTTCATCAGGTGTGGAGTCATGGTCTGGGCTTCCTTAATCGATCATTTCGGTCTGGCGCTCGACCGGGTCGATCAGCACAGCCTTCTGCTGGCGGACCAGCAGGTCGAGGATTTCGTCCTGGCGCTCGCCCAGCACGCCGTTGAGGCTGATGCCGCTGGCCTTGCGCGGTGCGAGCATGGATACCTTGTACAGCTCGACCGACAGCGGCGAGTCGATCGACAGCGGGCCTGAGCCGTTGGCCGCCAGTTCGCCGCCCACCACGATCAGCGACACCTTGGTGTCGAACGGGTCGAGGGCGATGTCGCGGTCGGTGTCGGACAAGTCCTTGATGTGGCCGTATACGCCTACCAGGCCGTTGGCCATGGCCACGTTCTCGTACAGGCGGATGTTCACGCTGTTACGTACGCGTATGCCGTGGCGGCGGTTGTTGATCAGCTTGTTGCCCCAGATCAGGTTGTCGCCGCTTTCGTACAGGGTGATGCCGTCGGTGTGGTTGCGGTAGATCTCGTTGTAGGCCACCAGGTTGTTGACGCTGTTACGGTCGATCACCACGCCGGAGAGCTTGTTGTCGTAGCTCTTGTTGTTGATGATCCAGCTGTCGTTGACCTCACGCGAAATGATGATGCCGTGCTTCTTCTTGGTGCCGTAGACCGTGTTGCCGGCGATGATCAGGCGGTGCGAGCGGTCGTGCGGGTCGATGCCATAGACGATGTTGTCGTTGTAGGTATTGTCCTTGACCACGAAGTCCTGGGTTTCGTAGCAGTAGAAGCCGTACCACATGTCGCTGAACTGCGAACCGATGATCCAGCCGGTGGGTTCCGGGCGGCCCATGCGCTTGGCCATGTTCGGGGTGTACTGCGAAATGCTCACGCCGTACGACTTGGACTTGGCATAGCCGAAACTGGCCATCTTGGTATTGACGATGTAGGTTTCGGTACCGCCCCACGAGAGCAGGAATGGGCGGAATTCCTTGGGCGAGCGGAAGGTCGCCGGGCCGTTGTCTTTCTCCCGCCAGCCGGTCACCTGGGTGTCGGTGACGAACAGCTTGCCGTCGTTGACCAGGAACGCGCCGCCCTCCTGGGACAGGCGCAGTTGCTTGACCTTGCCATCGATCTCGAGGATGCCCTTGCGGCCGACCACGATCGGCAGGCGCGCCAGGTACACGCCGGGCTCGACTTCGCGCAGGTACTGTCGCGGCACCTGCTTGCTCAGCTCGACGAGGTCGACATGGCCGTCATCGATGAAGATCGCCTGCGGAATACCGTGCTGGCGCTGGACCCACTCGGCCGCCTTGTTGTCGCCGCCGACAAATTCCTTGAGGGTGTCTTCCTGGAACATGCGGCGCAGGCTGACCTTGCCCTTGTGGCTGCGGTCGATCTTCTTCTGCACAGCCTGGGCGGTGTAGCCGCTCAGGTCGGGCAGCTTGGGCGGGTCCATGTGCAGGGGCTCGATCGGCGCGCTGGCCACGGTGTAGGTCTTGGCCTGCTGCAGCTCCTTGGCAATGACCTTGGGCTCTGCGGCGACGGCCAGGCCCGAGGCCAGCAACAAGGCGCTGGCCAACAGGCTGTGACGTAGGTGCGGGTGAAGGTTCATCAGGTTTCTCCCGGCCTCAGAAGCGCCAGATCACGTCGACGAAGGCGCGGTGCATGTACGAGTCCGCTTCCTTGCCATAGGCGTCGCCCGGCTTGAATACACCCGCGCGCAGGCGTACCAGGGCAGACGGCTCGTCGATGGCCTGGCTCATGGACGCGGGCAGCAGGCCTTGCTTGAAGTACTTGGTCACGACCACGTCCATCTCCTGGCCAAGGTCTTTTTCACCGTCGACCAGTTGGCGGTTCACACCGTTGTCGTCGACCACGGCGTTGATGCCGCTGGAGCCGATGTTCTGGTTGCCATCGACGCGCCAGAACTTGTGGTAGATCAGGCTGGCGTCATAGTCGTCGCGCAGTTGCCACGATGCGAACAGCGTGGCCGCCTGCAGGTTGCCCAGCTCGCCGCGGAAGGCCTCACCGAAGCGGTGTACCCGCGAGCGGGTGCCGGTGAAGTTGGAGCGGTTGCTTTCCAGCCCGGTCTGCTCGAAGTTGTTCGAACCATCGTCACCGCCGCCGCCGCTGCCGCGGGCGTAGGCTGCACCCACCTGCCATTGCGGGTCGAGGCGCAGGCGGATACCCAGGTCGGTGGCCCAGGCATTGACGTTGCCGCTCTGCTTGCCGGTGGCCACCTGATCGTCACCCACCTGTTGGGTGGTGAGCTTGTCGCGGTCGCCGGTCAGCCAGGTGACGCTGCCCCAGTAGTTGACGGTGTGGTCATTGCGCCAGTTGTAGGCGTCGCTGTTGGCCTCGAGGCCCAGCCAGGTGAGGTCGCCGGTGCGGGTCTTGTCCAGTGCATCGACGGTTTCCCCGGGTTGGTTCAGGCTGCCGCTGTCATGGGTGTGGTGGGCGCGCAGGCCAACCCAGTGGCCGGGCGTCCATTGCGTGGCGATGTTGCCGTAGACGTGCGTACGGTCCTTGTCCTCGGGCGCCAGCTCGGTGAGGTCGGTACGGTATTCGCTGAAGCGCTGGGCCACGCCCAGGTCGGCCTTGAGCAAGGTGGTGTCGAAGGTCCAGTTCAGCGCCTCGATGTTGGTGTCGCGCCACATGCCGTCATCGCTGCGCAGGCGCTGGCGACCCAGGCGCAGTTGCTCGCCAGGGTAGGCGGTGAGGCCGCTGTAGCCGACCCAGAATTCGCGCATGGCCAGGTAGCTTTTGTCTGGCTTGCGGCTGTCGTCACCGGTGTCGGTGGTGGTGCCGTCGTCGTTTGGGCGCAGGGTGTCGGTTTCGATGGTGTCGGTGGCTGCGACCGCCTGGCCCATGGCGTAGGCGCTCCAGTTGCCGCGCTCGCCGTACACCCATGGGCGCAGGTCCAGGCCCAGGCCGTTGACGTCGCCGCCGGGGCGGGTACCCAGGTCACGGTCGTCTTCGGATTGGCCGGTGATTTTCACGTCCAGGCCGAAATTTTTCTCAGCGGTCATTTCCGCCAGGGTCGGGCAGGACCACAGCAGGGCGAAGCTCAGGCCGATGCCGGCTTTCACGAAGGGATTGAGCGTCATAGCGAGTCCTCACCGTCTACTTCTGGTTCGTCGTCTTGCAGGGCTTCGGTGGCCAGGGTGCTGTTGGCGCCTTGGCTCATGCTGCCGCGGGCCTGCTTTTCCTGAGCCAGCAGTTGCTCGGCCTGGTGGCGCTGGTCCGGGGTCAGTTGCGGCTCGAGCCGTTGCAGCATTTCTGCCGCCTGCGGCGTGGGGTTGGCTTGTGCCAGCTGGGCGAACACCCAGGCATTGCCTGGTTGCGGGCGAATGCCATGGCCTTCGCTGAACAACTGGGCCAAGGCATAGTCGGCGCTGATCTGCCCGCCGCGGGCGGCGGCCAGCAGGTTGTCGACAGCCTTTTGCGGCTCGACGTTGCCCAGGTAACCACGGCGGTACAGCTGGCCCAGGTAGTAATGGGCGCTGGTTTCGCCAGCGTCGGCGGCCGCCTGCAGGTGGCGTTCGGCTTTCTTGGCGTCGGCCGGTACGGTCTTGCCTTCGTAGTACAGGCGGCCCAGCAGCAGTTCGGCACGTGGCTGCTCGGCTTCGCGACCCTTGTCGATGTAGGCCAGCAACTGGTCGGTGTCGCCCAGTTCGGGGAACTCGTACAGCAATTGCGCCAGGCTGACCCACGACGCCGGGTTGGCCGGTGCCACCTGTTCGAGCAAGTCCTTGGCAGTTTTTTCATCGGTCTGGCCAAGGCTGCGATCGGCCAGCACCCGGGCCACGCTGTCGACCCGGCTGGCTGGCACGGCACCACGGGCGTAGGCCGCCTGCAGCTGGCCGAGCAGGGCGGCCTGCTGGTCGGTCTGGCCGCGCTTCTGGTACACGGTGGCCAGTTCGACGTAGCACATGTCGGTGGCGCTCAGGGCGGCCTTGCAGATTTTCTCCACGTCGTCCAGGTGCTGGTCGTAGCTGCCCTGGGTGCGATACAGCAGCACCTGGGCCAGGCCCGCTTCCGGGTTGCCGGTGGCGCGCCACTGGTCGATCTGCTGCTGCGCGTTGACCTTGGAGAAGCTTTGCGGGTAGCTCAGGTACAGCATCGCCAGCGGGATCAGGGTGTTGCCTTCACCCTGGCGGGCGGCGAGTTTCAGCAGCGTTTCGGCTTCTTCACGCTCGGCCTGGGTGCTGTCGGGCTTGGCCACCAGCAGGCGGCCAAGGCGGGCCTGGGCGCGCGACGAGGACGCAGCGGCAGCGCGGTAGGTGGCCTCGGCCTCCTTGATTTGCGCCGGGTCGCGGCTGGCCACCTTGATGTCGGCCAGGCCCACTTGCGCATCGCTGTAGCCCAGGTCGGCCAGGGCCTTGTAGTTGCGTTCGGCCAATGCCGTGTCACCGCGCTTCAGGGCTTCGTTGGCCAGGCGCTGGTCGGGCAGGCCGGCGCAGCCGGCCAAGGTGATGGCCATGGCCAGGCCACACAGACCCAGGTTCACACGGAACCTGTGGGGGCAGGTGTTGGTATCAGCGATCATCGTCCGATCCTCTTACAGCCCACGGGCCACGGCTTTGTCGATCAGCCAGTTCAGCGACGGGCCACGGTCGCTGTTGACTGCCGCCGGGCGGCCGGCCAGCTCGGCAGGCAGGCCGCTATCGGGCTTGATCTGCACACGGATGTCGGAGGCCAGGTCTTCGCTGTTGAGGCTGGCGCTACTGACGATCTGGCCGGTACGCACTTCGTCTTCGCCGGCGACCTGGAAATTGACCCGGGTGCCTGGCTTGACCTCATCGAACTGGCGGTAGCTGAAACGCGCCTCGACCATCGGGTTGGTGGTACGCGGAATCAGCTGGAAGATCGGCTGGCCCTTGGCCGCGTACTGGCCGTCGTCCACCAACTGGCGGGCGACCACGCAATCGCAGGGGCTGGTGAGGGTGCCGGAGAGTTGCTTGCCGAACAGTTCCTCGATCTTCGCCGGTTCCAGTTGCGTGTCGTCGAGGTTGCCCTTGAGCATGTCCAGCATGCTGGTGGTGAAGCTGGCCAGTGGCGCGCCCTTGGCCACCTGCCCACCGCTCTCCACCAGGCTGTTCACGGTGCCGTCGCGCGGCATGGTGACATTGGTGGTGGGTACTGCGACCACACCGGCTTCGGCATGGCTGATGAAGTACATGCCGTACAACGACTTGGCGACGAAACCGAAGGCGGCGATGCCGACCACGAACACACCGAGGGTAACGGTAACGGCCTTGAGCCGGCCGAAGGGGCTCAGGCCACTGCCGCCGTCCTTCTGCTTGCGCGCCTTGGTGAAGTTGTCGCGCTGCAGGGTGCTGAGCACGTCGCCGGCAGTGATCAGTTCACCCGACAGGTGCGAGGTGATGATATGGCGCAGGGTGGCGATGTCGCGGGGCTCCAGGTTCTGGAATTGCGCACCGGTACGCCCGCTGTCGGGGTGGTACGAGCGCACCTGGAATTCGATGTCCATCGACAGGCCGAGGTTGTCGACCGTGAACATCAACCGCCCACGCAACGCATCGCCCACCGCCAGTTGCTGCTTGGTGTGGAAGCTCAAGCCTCCGGCGGAAAGGTCGTCGACCTTCACATCGTGGGCCTGGCGCTGGGCGTCGATGAAGCGCAGCTTGGCGGGGATGCGTACCCGGGCGTGCTGGCGCTGGGCTTCGGACTCATGCACGACGTTGACATTCACGGCGGTATTCATGGGGTTTGTTCCTGTTAGATCCGATCCGGGTTGGGCTCACACGACCATGAACAGCACAGCAACGAAGATGCTGGCCGCCGAGAAGGTCATGGTCCGCGAGGACCAGGTGTTGAACCATTGTTGAAAGCTGGCGAGGTCACGCTTGAGGGCAGTGGGCTGACGCGTCCACGACTGTTTGTCGAGGCGGAAGAACACGTAGATCTTCATCAGCGCGCCGATGATCTGGTTGTAATAGAGGATCAGCGGGTAGGCCGGGCCGACGTTGTGGCCAGAGCACAGCAGCATCACGGTGAGGATCAGGCGGGTAATGCCGATCCACAGCAGGTACACCAGCAGGTATGCCAGGCCGAACTTGAGGCTGGCGATCACCGCCACGGTCAGGCCCAGCAGGCTGGTCCACATCGATACGCGCTGGTCGAACAGCACGATGCTGGTGAACAGCCCCAGGCGCCGCAGGCCCAGGCCCAGCGCACGGGAGTTCTGCCGCAGGTTGTTGCCGTACCAGCGGTACATCAGCTTGCGGCTGGCCTTGAAGAAGCTTTTCTCCGGCGGGTGCTCGACCGTGTTGATGGCAGCGTCCGGCACGTAGAAGGTGTCGTAGCCCAGGCGCATCAGGCTGAACCAGCTGGACTTGTCGTCACCGGTCAGGAACTTGAAGCGGCCCAGGCGCCAGTGCATCAGCGAGTCGCTTTCGACGTCGGCAATGAACTCGGGGTTGGTGACCACGCTGGCGCGGAACATCGACATGCGCCCGGTCATGGTCAGTACGCGCTTGGACAGGGCCATCGAGCACATGTTGATGTGGCGCTGGGCGAAGCGCAGCTTGTGCCATTCGCTCATGATGTAGCCGCCACGTACTTCGCAGAACTCGTTGGTGGTCAGGCCGCCGACATTGGGGTACAGCTTGAACCACGGTACGGTCTTGCGCACCACGCCATCGGCCAGCACGGTGTCACCGTCGATCACCGCCACCACGGCGTTTTCGTCCGGCAGCATGCGGGAGATGGCACGGAAGCCGTAGGCCAGGCCATCGCGCTTGCCAGTACCGGCGATACGGACGATGTCCAGCTTCACGTGGGCCGGCGGGTTGTACTTGGCCCACAGGCTCTTCACCAGCAATTCATCGGACATTTCCACCAGCGAGCAGACCACGGTGGTGGGGAAACCGCAGTTGATCGCCTCGCGGATCACCGAGCTGTACACCTGAGCGGTGGTCAATGCTTCGATGCGGAAGCTGGTGACCATCAGGTACACGTGCGACGGGTCGGCGGCGCTGCCCATTTTCTGCACCTTGCGGCGCAGGTAGGGGTACACACCGTAGAGGAAGATCATGCCGCGGATGAAATGGGTGGCGCCCATCGAGTAGCGCCAGATGCCGACGGCGCCGACCAGGAAGATGAAGTGCTTCGATTGCGAGTCGAAGATATCGGCTGGCAGGGCCAGGGCGATCAGCATGAGCAGGCTCATGTAGAGCAGCCAACCGGCGCACTGCAACAGCACTGTCTGGAGCCTTTGCATGTTCAGCATCCGTGGAAAATTCGGGAAAGGGCGGCAGCGCAAGTGGGGAGCCTTGCGCCGCCTGGCCCAGGGCTTACCAGCAGATGCCTTCGGTGCGGCTGGCTGCGCTGGTCGGTTCACTCATGAAGCCGACCAGGTCGATTACTTGTTTGCCGGCCGGTACTTGCTGGGCAAGGGCACGGAACTGCTCGTCACGGTTGCCCAGAACGATGATGTCGGCGTTGTCGATGACCTTGTGGAAGTCACCGTTGAGCAGCGACGATACGTGCGGGATCTTCGATTCGATGTAGTCTTTGTTGGCTCCATGAACGCGGGCGTATTCGACGTTCTCGTCGTAGATATCCAGTTGGTAGCCCTTGCCGATCAGGCGTTCGGCCAGCTCCACCAGTGGGCTTTCGCGCAGGTCGTCGGTGCCGGCTTTGAAGCTCAGGCCAAGCAGGGCGACCTTGCGTTTGTCGTGGGCTTCGATCAGTTCGAAGGCGTTTTGCACCTGCGACTCGTTACTGCGCATCAGCGAGTCGAGCAGCGGGGCACGCACGTCCAGGCTGGCGGCACGGTAGGTCAGGGCGCGCACGTCCTTCGGCAGGCACGAGCCGCCGAAGGCAAAGCCGGGGCGCATGTAGTACTGCGACAGGTTGAGCACCTTGTCCTGGCAGACCACGTCCATCACTTCACGGCCATCCACACCGACAGCCTTGGCGATGTTGCCGATCTCGTTCGCGAAGGTGACCTTGGTGGCATGCCACACGTTGCAGGTGTATTTGATCATCTCGGCCACTTCGATCGGCTTGCGGATGACCGGGGCGTCGAGTTCTTCGTACAGCGCCTGGAGGATATCGCCGCTGTCGGTGTCCAGTTCGCCGATGACGGTCATCGGTGGCTGGTCGTAGTCCTTGATTGCAGTGCTTTCACGCAGGAATTCCGGGTTCACCGCGACGCCGAAGTCAACGCCGGCCTTTTTGCCCGAGCAATCTTCGAGGATCGGGATCACCACGTTCTTGACGGTGCCTGGCAACACGGTGCTGCGCACCACGATGGTATGGCGGCGCGTGGTGTCGCGCAGTACATAGCCGATTTCCCGGCACACCGACTCGATGTATTCCAGGCCCAGGTCACCGTTTTTCTTGCTGGGGGTGCCCACACAGATCATCGATACATCGCTGGCGCGAATGGCCTCGGCGAAGTCGGTGGTGCCGCGCAGGCGACCATTGGCGATGCCTTGTTGCAACAGTGCTTCCAGGCCAGGTTCGACGATCGGCGACTTGCCCTGGTTGATCAGGTCGATCTTGGTGCTGGACACGTCCACACCGATTACTTCATGGCCACGCGCCGTCAGGCAGCCTGCACAGACTGCACCCACATAACCCAAACCAAAGATGCTGATACGCATCGCTATCACCTCATGTGTTTATCACGCCGACGCCTCCGTGGAGTGCCGGGCTGGGTTGATTAACAGCAGTTTTCAGGCGCACGGGTTCATGGCGAATGCACACTTCACCGAGCGCAGGCAACATAAGTCCGGAGTGCACGAAAAGTTATGCACTCAAATTAGGCATTTAAAAGCCAAGTAATAAAAACGTGCCCTGTCATGCAGCCGTCTTTAATGCAAGGCGCTACGCAGCGCTTTGCTGTGCTTGTTTTTCAAGTGGGATAAATCCTTTGAAATCAACCACTAGGACGATTTGTACGGGACGCGTGTCTCCTGCAAGGACAGGCGCTTGGGCGTTAGCCGGGCGGTCTGTCTGTATGTTGTGGCAGGTAGTGGATACCTTGCCATTGTCATCTGTAAGTCATCTCTCACAACCCGTGGGCAGGAAATTCGTTACGGCTCTATGAGCGGTAGTTGATATGAGAAGTTCCTGAACGGGTTTTGTCTTGATGAAAGATTTCTAAATATTTATTAAGCTGCTGACAATTTCAATTTGATAGCACGCGCCGGTTTGCCCCCGATATATCAAGGGCGAAACTGTTGCGAGATGTTTTAATGCCAGTATCGGAAAATTTTTTCAGATTTCGTCAGAAAAGGTACGAACGGTCGCACCGGCGCCGGTGTTTACACGCTGATGTAAGGTTTTTTTGGCGTCATAAAAATGACGATGATGAAGTTTCACCTTGCTGAACCTGCTCGGCCTGCTTGACCGCCGGTGCAGCGGCCGAGCCCTGATAAACGACATACGTGACAGCAACCAGTGCTGATCAACGTGCGGTCATGCGCAATCAGCTGATCGGTTTATCTTTCAGCGTTTCAACTTGCTGCCGCGGGTGGATCATGCGAGTGCACATTACGCCGTATGGCGCGGCGAAGACGGCCAGCCGGCGAGGAGGGTATCGGTTACGGCAGGGGTGGCTTTGCCCGAGAGGTGGAAGCGATCATTTTGGAAAGCGGGTATGTACAGCTGCCCTGGAGGCGGTGGAGGCGAGCGCTGGCCTTGTCGGTGCTCGCGGCTTAAGCCGTTCCTGCGGGTGCCCCGTGGAGGTTGCAGGAACGGCTCAAGCCGCGAAGCGGTATCGGCGGGTCTACTCGCCCGGGTGATCGCGCAGAAACACCAGGTGATCTGGCTTGGACTGTTCGGCACAGTAGTAGTAACCCTGGACATCGAACTGCTTGAGCTGCTCTGGATCGTTGATGCGCTGCTCGATGACAAAGCGGCTCATCATGCCGCGGGCTTTCTTGGCGTAGAAGCTGATGATCTTGTACTGGCCGTTCTTCAAGTCCTTGAAGTCGACATTGATCACCCGCGCCTTGAGGGCGCTGCGTTTCACTGCGCTGAAGTATTCATTGCTGGCCAGGTTCAACAGCACGTCATCGCCCTGAGCAGCCAGGGCCTGGTTCAACCATTCGCTGATGCGTGTACCCCAGAAGGCGTACAGGTCCTTGCCGCGGGCATTGGCCAGCTTGGTGCCCATTTCCAGCCGGTAGGGCTGCATCAGGTCGAGGGGGCGCAGCAGGCCGTACAGGCCGGAGAGCATGCGCAGGTGGTCTTGTGCGTAGCTGAAGTCGTCCTCACCCAGGGTTTCGGCAGCAAGGCCTGTGTACACGTCACCTTTGAACGCCAGCAGCGCCTGCTTGGCATTGGCTGGGCTGAAGTCCGGAGACCAGCTGCCGAAGCGTGCGGCGTTCAGGCCGGCGAGCTTGTCGGACAGGTGCATCAGCTCGCTGATTTGCGCCGGCGACAGGGTTCGCAGTTGCTGGATCAACACCTGGGAATCATCCAGGTACTGGGGCAGGGTGAAGCGCTCGGTTACCGGCGGGGTATCGTAGTCGAGGGTCTTGGCGGGGGAAATCACCGTCAGCATCGGGTCGGCTCCTGGCATCGTTGGCCTGGGATTCTACGGGCTGGGCGGTGCAAGTCCAAACTATGGTGACAATAGTCACAGACCATGGCCGGTTCTAACGCTATAGTTCGCGTTTTGCCGTGACGGAGCCTTTTACCGTGCGCATCGCCTTTGCCGCGCTGGCCGCGCTATTGAGCCTGGCCGTGCAAGCCGCCCCCACAGCCCCGGTCAGTTTCGATCGCAGCCTGTGGCCCGAGCAACTGAACAGCCCGGCGTTGTTCGATGTGGCTTCGCGGGCGGAGATTCTGTCGTTCGCCTGGGTACTGCATGAAAGCGAGCTGCTCGATGATGCGACGCTGGCGGCGCGGCTGGGCTTGCGGCAGATCAACCTGCAGAAGGTTCGCCAACTGCGGGCGCGCATGTGGCAGCGGTTATGGGCAGGCTACCAACAGGCGCAACGCAGCTGCGAGCAGGATGCGTCGTTCTGCTATGCCGTTGAGTCCATGGCGGATCTGCGTACCCAGGCGGCGACGTTCGCCACCGATGTCGGCGCGTTCTATGCCGGGTGGGTAGAGCCCAGCCACCAGTTCCACAGCCGCTACCTGGACGAACAGCTGCGCAAAGCTGCGCTGCTGCCCCAGACCAGCAGCGAGGTGGAGCGGCTATCTGCACGGGAGCTCGATGGTGAACGCCTGAACGATCGCATGTTCCTGCTGACCTTCGTCGGTGGCCCGGGGCCTGACGGCGGCAGTACCGACCTGCTGGCCGATTACCTGCGCCGGCAAAAGCTGGCGGGTACCTTCTTCGTGCTTGGCAACCGCCTGCAGCAGCGCCGGGATGCCGGCATGCCGAACACCGTGGCCAGGCTTTATCGCGGCCAGTGCGTGGGTATTCAGGGCTGGGAGTACCGCTCGCATGCACAGTGGGTCGATTGGCAGGACTCGCTGCGGCGCAGCCAGGCCCGCGTGCAGGCCGACCTGCCGGAGCAGTACGTGCCGCTGTTCCGCCCCCCTTACGGGCAACGCCGGGCCGATGGCGAGGCGTTAATGGCCAGCCAGCAGTTGCGGGTGTCGTTGTGGGATATCGACGCGCAGGATGACACTGCACTGACTGCCGAAGCCTCGGCGCAACGCGTGCTGACCCTGATGCTGTTGTGGCGCAAGGGGGTTATCCAGCTGCATGACAGCCTGGCCAAGGCGCAACCGGCGGTGGAGTGGTTGCTGCGCAGTACCGCCCAGAGCGGTATCGGCTGGGAAGATTGCCGGGCCTATGGGTACAGCGAATAGAGGTACCACTTCTGAGCGTAGTCGTGTCTGGGCCTGCCGCCAAGGCCTTATCGTCAATCGGAAAAATAAACTTCAAAAACACGTAAAAATGCTTTTTCCGGTCATGGCTTTTGCGGTATGAAGAAACCAGACAGCCGATCCCTGCAGCACAGGTGGCGTCATCCAGACCCTCCTGGCCAGGTTGCTCCCCGCCCGTAACAACGCGGATACGGGGACACGGCAGTCACTCTGCGGCGTAACAGACCACGCCGTGCGGCTTCGACATAAGGTGACCGAGTATGGATGACCAAGGACGCACCCCTTCCTCCAGCAAGCCAATCCTCTATGTGCTCGATACCAACGTCCTGATTCACGACCCCAACGCATTACTCAACTTCGAGGAGCATCACGTCGCTATCCCCATGACGGTGCTGGAGGAACTCGACAAGCTCAAGACCGGTAAACAGACCATCGCCGCAGAGTGCCGGCAGGCCATCCGCCTGATCGACCAGACCCTCGGGGACGCTTCGCCCAGTGATGTCGAGCAGGGCGTGCCGATCCAGCGCAACAAGAGTGGGGCCAAAGGCTTTCTTTCGATCCTGATGAGCCCACGCAACGAGCCTGGCAAGTTGTTGCCGGAACACCTCAACGACAACATCATCATCAACACCCTGCTGGACGTTCGCAGCCGGCGCCCCGACCTGGACGTGGTGCTGGTCACCAAAGACATCAACATGCGCTTGAAGGCGCGCGCCTGCGGCATCGCATCCGAGGACTACAGCACCGACCAACTGGTCGATGACGTGTCCTTGCTGTCCAAGGGCTACCACTCGGTCAGCGGTTCGTTCTGGGACCGGGTCAGCAAGGTCGATACCCGCCAGGAGCGCGGCCGGACCTGGCATCGCGTGCACATGATCGACACCCTGCCGGCCGTTCACGTCAACGAGTTCATCATTGACGACCAGGGCTTCGTCGGCTGGGTGAAGGGCATCCGCGACGACGAGTTGCTGCTGCTCGACCTGCACCAGGAGCCACTGCTGCACCAGGAGGCCTGGGGCCTGAAGCCGCGGGACATCCATCAGAGCCTGGCGCTGTTCGCCTTGCTCGACCCGGACATTCACCTGGTCAACCTGACCGGTGCTGCCGGTTCCGGCAAGACCATCCTGGCCCTGGCAGCTGCTATCGAGCAGACCATGGTCAGCAAACGCTACCGGCGCATCATCGCCACCCGCAGCGTGCAGGGGCTGGACCAGGAGATCGGCTTCCTGCCGGGTACCGAAGCAGAGAAGATGGAGCCGTGGCTGGGCGCCATTACCGACAACCTCGAAGCCTTGCACATGGATGATGAAAGCACCCATGGCAGCGTCGAATACATCCTCGAGCGCGTGCCGCTGCAGTTCAAGTCGTTGAACTACATTCGCGGCCGCAGCTTCCAGCAGAGCCTGATCCTGATCGACGAGTGCCAGAACCTGACGCCGCACCAGATGAAAACCATCATCACCCGTGCCGGTTCCGGGTCCAAGGTGGTCTGCCTGGGCAACCTGGCGCAGATCGATACCCCCTACCTGTCCGCGACCAGCTCGGGCCTGACCTACCTGACCGAGCGCTTCAAAGACTTCCCCCATGGCGTGCACATCACTCTGCAGGGTGTGCCACGCTCGGTACTGGCCGAGTACGCCGAGTCGCATCTGTAAAACCCTGTCGCCGGGCAGCCCGCTGCCCGGCATCTCCACGAGCGTGTTCATACAGCGGCCAGACCTGCTGACACATACCTCTGCTCAAACCTGACCCACAGGTTTACACTGCAGGCTCCCTTCACAGGAGCAGAGCAGTGCTGACACATCTTGATTCCCAGGGGCGGGCCAACATGGTCGACGTCACTGAAAAGGCCGTGACCGAGCGCGAGGCCACCGCCGAGGCGCGGGTGCGCATGTTGCCGCAGACCCTGCAGATGATCGTCGACGGTGAACACCCCAAGGGCGATGTGTTCGCCGTGGCGCGCATTGCCGGCATCCAGGCGGCGAAGAAGACCAGCGACCTGATACCGCTGTGCCACCCGCTGATGCTGACCAGCGTCAAGGTGGAACTCAGCGCGCAGGGCGAGGACGCGGTGCGGATCCTCGCCCGCTGCAAGCTGGCCGGGCAAACCGGTGTGGAAATGGAGGCACTGACCGCCGCTAGCGTCGCTGCGCTGACGATCTATGACATGTGCAAGGCTGTGGATAAAGGCATGGTCATCGAACAGGTCCGCCTGCTGGAAAAGCTGGGCGGCAAGAGCGGCCACTACAAGGTGCAGGCGTGATGAAAGTCAAAGTGATGTACTTCGCGCGTTACCGTGAGTTGCTGGGCGTGGATGCCGAGCGGGTGGAGGGTGAGTTCATGGTTGTCGACGATGTGCGCCGGGCATTGCTGGGCAAGGGTGGGCCTTATGAACTGCTGGCCGAACAGAACCTGATGTGCGCCCGCAACGAAGAACTGTGCAAGCTGGATGAGCCGTTGGAAGAGGGCGATGAAGTGGCGTTCTTTCCGCCGGTGACGGGGGGCTGAGCATGGCAGTGCGAGTGCAGGAACACGCGTTCGACCCGGGCGTCGAGACCAATGCCATGCATGCGGCCAACGTGGGGGTAGGCGCTGTGGTCGGCTTTGTCGGCTATGTGCGGGACTTCAATGATGGCCGCGAAGTGGCAGGCATGTTCCTTGAACACTATCCGGGCATGACCGAAAAGGCCCTGGCCAAGATAGTGGCCGAGGCCGAGCAGCGCTGGCCGTTGTTGAAAGTGCAGGTGTTGCACCGCGTCGGTGCGTTGGAGCCGGGTGAGCCAATCGTGTTCGTCGGCGTGGCCAGTGCCCATCGGCAGGCAGCGTTCGATGCCTGCAACTTCATCATGGACTACCTGAAGACCCGGGCACCGTTCTGGAAGAAGGAAAATACCCAGGAAGGGCCGAGGTGGGTGGAAGGCAGGCAGAGTGACCTGGATGCCGCAGGGCGCTGGTAGTCAATGCTGCGCCCGCCTTTTGTGGGAGCGGCCTTGTGTCGCGATAGGGCCGCAAAGCGGCCCCGGCAATTGATGCGTTGAAGCTGAAATCCTGGGGCCGCTGTGCGGCCCTATCGCGACACAAGGCCGCTCCTACAGGGGGATATGTATTCCCAACCACGGGTCAGTGATGCTTGCGCGGCACCGGCTTCAGCAGCTCATCCGGCGGCATCTCGCATTTGATCTTGCGCCCCAGCAGCTCTTCGATCGCCGGCAGCTGATACGAGTCATCTTCCCCGGCAAAGCTGATCGATACGCCATTGGTGCCGGCACGGCCGGTGCGGCCAATGCGGTGCACGTAGTCGTCCGGGTCCTCTGGCAGGGTGAAGTTGATCACGTGGCTGATGCCGTCGATGTGGATCCCGCGCCCGGCAACGTCGGTGGCGACCAGAACGGTGATGCGCCCTTCGCGGAAGTTCTCCAGGGTACGAATACGCTTGTGTTGCGGCACATCGCCCGACAATTGGGCGGCGTTGATGCCGTCGCGCACCAGTTTTTCCTCGATGCGCCGCACTTCGTCCTTGCGGTTGGCGAACACCATCACCCGTTCCCAGCGGTTCTGGGTCACCAGGTTGTACAGCAGCTTGTACTTGTCGCTGCCGGCCACCGCATAGACATGCTGCTCGACCGTTTCGCTGGCCACGTTCTCCGGTTCGATCTCGACGATGGCCGGGTTGGTGGTCCATTGCTTCGCCAGGTTCATCACGTCCTCGGTGAACGTGGCCGAGAACAGCAGGGTCTGGCGCTCGCTTTTGGGCGGCGTCTGGCGAATGATCTGGCGCACTTGCGGAATGAAGCCCATGTCGAGCATGCGGTCGGCTTCGTCCAGCACCATCACTTCAACCATGTCCAGGTGCACCTCGCCCCGCTGGTTGAAGTCCAGCAGGCGGCCCGGTGTAGCCACCAGGATGTCGCAGTGGCGCGCTTCCAGGGCCTTGAGCTGCTTGTCGAAGTCCATGCCGCCGACGAAGCTCATGACGTTCAGGCCGGTGTATTTGGTCAGCGCCGCAGCATCCTTGGCGATCTGTACCACCAGCTCGCGGGTTGGCGCGATGATCAGCGCCCGCGGCTCACCCATGTAGCGCTCTTTGGGTGCAGGGGTCTGCTGCAGCTGGGAAATGATCGAGATCAGAAACGCTGCGGTTTTGCCGGTGCCGGTCTGGGCACGGCCGATGGCATCCTGGCCACGCAGGGTGTAACCCAGCACCTGCGCCTGGATCGGCGTGCAGTAGGGGAAGCCCAGGTCGTGGATAGCGTGCATCACCTCGCTGGACAGCTTGAAGTCGTGGAAGCGGGTCTTGCCCTCCTGCGGCTCGACCACGAAGTCTTCCAGTTTCCACAGGCTGGCCTGGGGCTTGGGCTTGCGCTCGCGACGTGGTTTGTCCTTGGCCGGCTTGTCGGCCACCGGCGTTGCGGCAACAGGCGATTCTGCCTTGGGGGTAGGGTTGGCGCGTGGGGCCGCCGGTTGCGCCTCGCTGGCGGGTGCCGGCGCAGGCGGCGTCACACTGGCAGCAGGAGCGGCGGCCTGTGGTGCAGCCTCTCCCTTGCCGAATATTTTCTTGAGTGCCTTGAGCACGATCGTCTCATCAACTGATTAAGGAATGTACGCCGGGCAGTGTAATGCAAGAATCGGGCGTGGCGTAGTGGAATAGCCCTACAACTACAGGCGGCCTTGGCTCATTGCAGTTGCTTTGCCAGCCAGTCGCGGATGTCGCTCAACTCTTCGACCACTACCTCGTGTTCCATTGGATATTCGTGCCAGCGGGCAGCTACGCCCCAGGTGTTCAGGTACTCGAAGGCGGTGCGGCCCATGGCCGGGATCACCACCGGGTCGTGCACGCCATGCAGGCACAGGGCCGGGGTGCGTTGCTGGCAGGCACTGAGCTGGTGTTGGTCATTGAAGGTGGGGGCGTAGGTGGACAGGGCGATGACCCCACCCAGCGCCTCTTGCCACCTTATATAGGCAGTGTGCAACACCACCGCGCCGCCCTGGGAGAAACCGGCGAGGAAGATGCGCGACAAGCTGACGCCTTTGGCCTGCTCCGCCTTGATCAGCGCCACCACTTGCTCGGCCGACTCCTCCAACTGAGCCTCGTCTATGGCGCGGGCCGGGGTCATGGCCTTGATGTCGTACCAGCTGGGCATGGCATAGCCGCCATTGATGGTCACCGGGCGGGTGGGTGCCTGGGGCATCACGAAGCGAGTGCTGGTCAAACGCTCCTGCATGAATTCGGCTACGGGTAGGAAGTCGTAACGGTCGGCTCCCAAGCCGTGCAACCAGATCACACAGGCATCAGCGGTTTTCTGTGGTTCAAGAATCAGCGGGTTGGTCATGACTGCTCCGAAAGAGTGCGGGTGATCGTGTTGTGTGCGTTAAAAAAAAGCGCTGCACAGGATTGCCTGAAAAAGAATGTCGCAACGATACAACTTTCCCTACTTGACGAACGCTTAAACGCTCCAGCCAAAACATTTGGTACGCGCTTTGCAGTTCAAGGTGCGATGCAAAGGGCGGGCCGTGACGGTAACACCCTTTGTACGCGAAGGCTGTCATAGAACAGCCCATTGCGCCAATTGACCCAATAACTAGCCAATACGGGTCGGACATGCCTCAAAAGGGTGCGGTGCAATTCCGGCTCGATACAACAAGAGCGATTTGGAGGTTGTGAATGAAAGTGTTGAAAACCACCCTGGCAGTCCTGACCGCTGCCGCCGCGCTGGGCGCCGTGAGCAATGCCCAGGCCGGCGCCACCCTTGATGCGGTAAAGAAGAAGGGCTTCGTCCAGTGTGGCGTGAGCGACGGTCTTCCAGGCTTCTCGGTACCTGATGCACAAGGCAAGATCATCGGTATCGACGCCGATGTCTGCCGCGCCGTGGCCGCTGCCGTGTTCGGCGACGCCAACAAGGTCAAGTTCAGCCAGCTCAACGCCAAGGAACGCTTCACGGCCCTACAGTCGGGCGAAGTTGACGTGCTGTCGCGCAACACCACCTGGACCAGCTCGCGCGATGCCGGCATGGGCCTGGTGTTCACCGGTGTCACCTACTATGACGGCGTCGGTTTCCTGGTCAACAAGAAGCTCGGTGTTTCCAGTGCCAAGGAGCTCGATGGCGCGACCATCTGCATCCAGGCAGGGACTACCACCGAACTGAACGTGTCGGACTTCTTCCGGGCCAATGGCCTGAAGTACACCCCGATCACCTTCGATACCTCTGACGAAAGCGCCAAGTCGCTGGAGTCCGGTCGTTGCGATGTGTTGACGTCCGACAAGTCGCAGCTGTTCGCCCAGCGCTCCAAGCTGGCCGCACCGACCGAATATGTGGTGCTGCCGGAAACCATCTCCAAGGAGCCACTCGGCCCGGTGGTGCGCAAAGGCGACGAAGACTGGTTCAGCATCGTCAAGTGGACCCTGTTCGCCATGCTCAACGCCGAAGAGGCGGGCATCACCTCGAAGAACGTCGAGGCTGAAGCCAAAGCTACCAAGAACCCTGACGTGGCCCGCTTGCTGGGTGCGGACGGCGAGTACGGCAAGGACCTCAAGCTGCCCAAAGACTGGGTAGTGCAGATCGTCAAGCAAGTCGGCAACTATGGCGAAGTGTTCGAGAAGAACCTGGGCCAAGGTACCGACCTGAAGATCGACCGTGGCATGAACGCCCTGTGGAACAACGGCGGCATCCAGTACGCGCCACCTGTGCGCTGATGGCTGCACCCTGCGGCGGCATCCGGCCGCCGCAGGTTGTTCGAATCCCTATTTTCCGGGGCACTTCATGCAAAATCATATTGGCGCACAAAAGGGTTTATCCCTGAGCGATCCACGTGTGCGCGCGTGGCTGTTCCAGATTCTCACCATTGTTTTCGTGGTCGGTCTGGGCTGGTACCTGTTTCACAATACGCAAACCAACCTGCAACACCGGGGTATCACCTCGGGCTTCGACTTCCTCGATCGCAGTGCCGGCTTCGGCATCGCCCAGCACCTGATCCCCTATGTGGAATCGGACAGCTATGCACGGGTGTTCGTCATCGGCCTGCTCAACACCCTGCTGGTCACCTTCATTGGCGTCATCCTGGCGACCATCCTGGGTTTCATCATCGGCGTGGCACGCTTGTCGCCGAACTGGATGATCAACAAGCTGGCGACGGTGTACGTGGAGACCTTCCGCAACATTCCGCCGCTGCTGCAGATCCTGTTCTGGTACTTCGCCGTATTCCTGACCCTGCCGGGACCGCGGGGCAGCATCAACCTCAACGACCTGTTCTTCATCAGCAACCGTGGCCTGAACATGCCTGGTGCCTCCATGGCGGACGGTTTCTGGCCATTTGTCGCGGCGTTGGCGGTGGCGGTGGGAGCGGTCTGGCTGATGGTGCGCCTGGCCAACAAACGCTTTGACGAGACCGGTGTACCGTTCCACAAGTTCTGGGCCGCGCTGGCGCTGTTGCTGGTCATTCCAGGCCTGAGCGTGCTGCTGTTCGGCAGCCCGGTCACGTGGGAGGCACCGCAGCTCAAGGGCTTCAACTTCGTCGGTGGCTGGGTGCTGATCCCCGAACTGCTGGCGCTGACCCTGGCGCTGACGATCTATACCGCCGCCTTCATCGCCGAGATCGTGCGCTCGGGCATCCGTTCGGTCAGCCACGGCCAGACCGAGGCGGCGCGCTCGCTGGGGCTGCGCGAAGGGCCAACCTTGCGCAAGGTGATCATCCCCCAGGCCTTGCGGGTGATCATTCCGCCACTGACCAGCCAGTACCTGAACCTGGCGAAGAACTCGTCGCTGGCGGCCGGCATCGGCTACCCGGAGATGGTCTCGCTGTTCGCCGGTACCGTGCTCAACCAGACCGGCCAGGCCATCGAGGTGATCGCCATCACCATGAGTGTCTATCTCGCCATCAGCATCAGCATTTCGCTGCTGATGAACTGGTACAACAAGCGCATTGCGCTGATCGAGCGGTGAGGATACGCCTGTGAATGCCCATGTTTTCAAACCCGATATGCCGCCACCGGTGAAAACCGTCGGCGTACTCGCATGGATGCGTACCAACCTGTTCTCCAGCTGGCTGAACACCCTGTTGACCCTGTTTGCCCTCTACCTGATCTGGCTGATCGTGCCATCGCTGTTGCAGTGGGCACTGATCGACGCCAACTGGGTTGGCACCACCCGCGCCGACTGCACCAAGGACGGCGCCTGCTGGGTGTTCGTGCAGCAGCGCTTCGGCCAGTTCATGTACGGCTACTACCCCGTCGAGCTGCGCTGGCGGGTCGACCTGACGGTATGGCTGGCAGTGCTTGGCGCAGCGCCGTTGTTCATCAAGCGCTTCCCGCGCAAGGCCCTCTATGGCCTGGGCTTCCTGGTGCTTTACCCGCTGCTGGCCTACACCTTGTTGCACGGTGGCCTGCTGGGCCTGAGCAACGTGTCCACCAGCCAGTGGGGCGGGCTGATGCTGACCTTGGTGATCGCCACCGTGGGCATCGTCGGCGCTTTGCCCTTGGGCATTCTGCTGGCCTTGGGGCGGCGTTCGAGGATGCCGGCGGTGAAGGTGGTGTGCGTGACCTTCATCGAGTTCTGGCGCGGCGTGCCGCTGATCACCGTGCTGTTCATGTCTTCGGTGATGCTGCCGTTGTTCCTGCCTGAGGGCATGAGCTTCGACAAGCTGCTGCGGGCGATGATCGGCGTGATCCTGTTCCAGTCGGCCTATGTCGCCGAAGTGGTACGCGGTGGCCTGCAAGCCATCCCCAAGGGCCAGTACGAAGCGGCCGCAGCCATGGGCCTGGGGTACTGGCGGGCGATGGGCCTGGTGATCCTGCCGCAGGCGCTCAAGCTGGTGATCCCTGGCATCGTCAACACCTTCATTGCCCTGTTCAAGGACACCAGCCTGGTGATCATCATCGGCCTGTTCGACCTGCTGAACAGTGTCAAGCAAGCCGCCGCCGACCCGGCCTGGCTGGGTATGGCTACCGAGGGCTACGTTTTCGCTGCCCTGGTGTTCTGGATTTTCTGTTTCGGTATGTCCCGCTACTCCATGCACCTGGAGCGCAAGCTGGACACTGGCCACAAGCGTTAGGAGTTTCGAAATGAGTGAAGCGATCAAGCAGCCTGCCGGCCCCGAAGGGATCATCCAGATGCAGGGTGTGAACAAGTGGTACGGTCAGTTCCATGTGCTCAAGGACATCAACCTCAATGTTCGCCAGGGCGAGCGTATCGTGCTGTGCGGGCCGTCCGGCTCGGGCAAGTCCACCACCATCCGTTGCCTCAACCGCCTGGAAGAACACCAGCAGGGGCGCATCGTGGTCGATGGCGTGGAGCTGACCAACGACCTCAAGCAGATCGAGGCGATCCGCCGTGAAGTGGGCATGGTGTTCCAGCACTTCAATCTGTTCCCGCACCTGAGCATCCTGGAGAACTGCACCTTGGCGCCGATGTGGGTGCGCAAGATGCCGCGCCGCAAGGCCGAAGAGATTGCCATGCATTACCTGGAGCGGGTACGTATCCCGGAGCAGGCGCACAAGTACCCGGGGCAGTTGTCTGGTGGCCAGCAGCAGCGCGTGGCGATTGCCCGGGCGTTGTGCATGAAGCCGAAAATCATGCTGTTCGACGAACCCACTTCGGCCCTGGACCCGGAGATGGTCAAGGAAGTGCTCGATACCATGGTGGGTCTGGCCGAAGATGGCATGACCATGCTCTGCGTGACCCACGAGATGGGCTTTGCCCGCACCGTGGCCAACCGGGTGATCTTCATGGATAAAGGTGAAATCGTCGAGCAGGCGGCACCGGATGACTTCTTCGACCGGCCGCGTAGCGACCGGACCAAGTTGTTCCTCAGCCAGATCCTGCATTGATACAGCCGGGGCCGCAAAGCGGCCCCGATGTTTACTTCTCTTCTTGTGGGGCAGCGGGTGCCGGTGGCGGCCGCAGCCCCACCTCGGCCACCAGTTTGAGCTGCTGCCCGTTACGCATCACCTCGATGGTGATCTTTTCGTTCGGTTTGATCCGCGCCACCTGGTTCATCGACTTGCGCCCGTCACCTGCCGGTTCGCCGTTGATGCTCAAGATCACGTCCCCCAGCTGCAGCCCGGCCTTGGCCGCCGGCCCTTCGCGGAAGATGCCTGCAACCACGATGCCTGGGCGGTCCTTCATGCCGAACGACTCGGCCAGTTCCTGGCTCAGTGGCTGCACTTCGATACCCAGCCAGCCGCGGATCACCTGGCCGTGCTCGACAATCGACTTCATCACCTCCAGTGCGAGCTTGACCGGGATGGCGAAGCCAATGCCCTGCGAGCCACCAGACTTGGAGAAAATGGCCGTGTTGATGCCGACCAGGTTGCCGTTGGCATCGACCAGCGCACCACCGGAGTTGCCCGGGTTGATCGCGGCGTCGGTCTGGATGAAGTCTTCGTAGTTGTTCAGGCCCAACTGGTTGCGGCCGGTGGCGCTGATGATGCCCATGGTCACGGTCTGGCCAACGCCGAACGGGTTGCCGATGGCCAGCGTCACGTCACCGATATGGATGGTGTCGGAGCGGCCAATGGTGATGGCGGGCAGGTTCTTCAGGTCGATCTTCAATACCGCCAGGTCGGTCTCCGGGTCGCTGCCAATGACCCGGGCCAGGGTCTCGCGGCCATCCTTCAAGGCCACCACGATCTGGTCGGCGCCACTGGTGACGTGGTTGTTGGTCAGCAGATAGCCCTCGGGGCTCATGATCACTGCCGAGCCCAGGCTCGATTCCCAGCGGCGCTGCTTGGGCAGGTTGTCGCCGAAGAAGCGGCGGAACTGCGGGTCTTCGAACAGCGGGTGGGCGCTCTTGTTGACCACCTTGGTGGTGTACAGGTTGACCACCGCCGGGGCCGCGAGGGTCACGGCGTCGGCGTAGGATACCGGGCCCTGCATGATCTTCGTGGTCTGCGGTGCCTGCTGCAGGTTGACGTCCTGGCTGGGCAGGCCGACCCATTCCGGAAACCGCTGGATGATCAGCACGGCGATCAATACGCCGGTAAGCAGGGGCCAGCCAAAGTAACGCAAAGCCTTGAACATGAACGAGTCCTGAAAAGAGCGGGGGCCAGTGGCCGCGCGGTGGGGCATGAGCGCGCGCGATCATACACCGGTTCCCCCAGTGCCGGCGACGGCCCATAATGGCCGGCATTATACGGGCGTTCCCTGTGCGTTGTGCCTGGGGAGTGTGCAGTTTTCGAGGAGATTTTCATGGCCGTCGCGCTAAACACCCTGGTTGAAGAAGCCGAGCGTTACCTGGGCAGCGCCAGGATCCAGGACTACTGCCCCAATGGCCTGCAGGTCGAAGGCCGGCCGCAGGTCAGCCGTATCGTCAGCGGTGTCACCGCCAGCCAGGCGTTGCTGGATGCCGCGGTCGAGGCCGAAGCCGACCTGGTGCTGGTGCACCACGGCTACTTCTGGAAGGGCGAAAACCCCTGCATCACCGGCATCCGCCAGCGCCGCCTGAAAACCTTGCTGAACAACGACATCAGCCTGCTGGCATTCCACTTGCCGCTGGATGTACACCCTGAGGTGGGCAACAACGTGCAGCTGGCGCGGCAACTGGAGATTACCGTCGAAGGGCCGCTTGACCCGGAGAACCCCAAGGTGGTCGGGCTGGTCGGTTCGCTGGCCGAGCCGGTGACCGCCCGCGATTTTGCCCGGCGCGTGCAGGAGGTGCTGGGGCGTGAGCCGCTGCTGGTCGAAGGCGACGAAATGATCCGCCGGGTCGGCTGGTGTACCGGGGGTGGGCAGGGCTATATCGACACGGCGATTGCCGCCGGGGTAGACCTGTACCTGACGGGCGAGGCGTCGGAGCAGACCTACCACAGTGCGCGGGAGAATGGCGTCAGCTTCATCGCCGCAGGGCACCATGCCACCGAGCGGTATGGGGTGCAGGCGCTGGGTGATTACCTGGCGCGGCGGTTTGCCGTGGAACACCTGTTCATCGATTGCCCGAACCCGATCTGACCTTACTGGCCCCTTCGCGGGCACGCCCGCTCCCACAGGGGATCGCGCATTTCTTGAGTTCAGCGGCAAACGTGTGGGAGCGGGCGTGCCCGCGAAGGGCTGCAAAGCAGCCCCAGTAACGCTTAATTGAACAGGCATCAGCCTAACCCCCAGTCATATCGTTAGACTTTTTCGATCTAGCTGGCCGCCTAAATAGAAGCAGCCGCTGTGATACAGTGATCCGCTCGAACACGGCCCGCAGGCCGTCCATAAGATCGTTTTTCGTGAGTAGCCATGGTCGACAAACTGACGCACTTGAAACAGCTGGAGGCGGAAAGCATCCACATCATCCGCGAGGTGGCCGCCGAGTTCGACAACCCGGTGATGCTGTACTCGATCGGCAAGGATTCCGCCGTGATGCTGCACCTGGCGCGCAAGGCCTTTTTCCCGGGCAAGCTGCCGTTCCCGGTCATGCACGTCGACACCCAGTGGAAATTCCAGGAGATGTACAGGTTCCGCGACAAGATGGTCGAGGAAATGGGCCTGGAGCTGATCACCCACGTCAACCCCGAAGGTGTGGCGCAGGGCATCAACCCGTTCACCCATGGCAGCTCCAAGCACACCGACATCATGAAGACCCAGGGCCTGAAACAGGCGCTGGACAAGCATGGTTTCGACGCCGCCTTCGGTGGTGCTCGCCGCGACGAAGAGAAGTCGCGGGCCAAGGAGCGTGTGTACTCGTTCCGTGACAGCAAGCACCGCTGGGACCCGAAGAACCAGCGCCCCGAGCTGTGGAACGTGTACAACGGCAAGGTCAACAAAGGTGAGTCGATCCGCGTCTTCCCGCTGTCGAACTGGACCGAACTGGACATCTGGCAGTACATCTACCTCGAAGGCATCCCGATCGTGCCGCTGTACTTCGCTGCCGAGCGTGAAGTCATCGAGAAGAACGGCACCCTGATCATGATCGACGACGAGCGCATCCTCGAACACCTCTCCGAGGAAGAAAAGGCCCGCATCGTCAAGAAGAAGGTGCGTTTCCGTACCCTCGGCTGCTACCCGCTCACGGGCGCTGTCGAGTCGGAGGCCGAAACGCTCACCGACATCATTCAGGAAATGCTCCTGACGCGCACTTCCGAGCGCCAGGGCCGGGTCATCGACCACGATGGCGCCGGTTCCATGGAAGACAAGAAACGTCAGGGTTATTTCTAAGCTTCAAGTTACAAGCGGCAAGCTGCAAGACAGAAGCGGAGCGAGTAGTTTCTGATTTTTGTGGACTGCCGCCTGCATTGCGGGCGCACAGGGAGTGCCTGCAGTGGGTTTTGAGAAGTTGCTGGTTTGGCAGAGAAGTAAAAATTTAGCCGTTGAGATATATCGGGCATTTGCTGGGTGTCGGGATTTTGGATTCAGGTCCCAAATCACTCGAGCAGCCGTTTCAATCCCCTCCAATATCGCTGAGGGAATGGAGCGCAGAGGAATGCGGGAGAAAGCATGGTTCCTGAGCGTGGCGAAGGCTTCCTGCGCAGAACTGCGGACCCAACTGATCATCGCCGGTGAAATTGGTTATTTGCCTGCCGAATTGGCCAACGACTGGATAACTGAAACCCGTGAGCTATCCAGAATGCTTGCTGGGTTGATCAACAAAATTTCTAACTAGCTGTACGCCGACAAGCTTGCTGCTTGAAGCTTACAGCTTGGAGCTTGAATGCAATGAGTCATCAATCCGATCTGATCAGCGAGGACATCCTCGCCTACCTGGCTCAGCACGAGCGTAAAGAACTGCTGCGTTTCCTCACCTGCGGCAACGTGGATGACGGCAAGAGCACCCTGATCGGGCGCCTGTTGCACGACTCCAAGATGATCTACGAGGACCACCTCGAGGCCATCACCCGCGATTCGAAAAAGTCTGGCACCACCGGCGAAGAGGTCGACCTGGCGCTGCTGGTAGACGGCCTGCAGGCCGAGCGTGAGCAGGGCATCACCATCGATGTCGCCTACCGCTATTTCTCCACCGCCAAGCGCAAGTTCATCATCGCCGACACCCCGGGCCACGAACAGTACACCCGCAACATGGCCACCGGCGCATCCACCTGTGACCTGGCGATCATCCTGGTCGATGCCCGCTATGGCGTGCAGACCCAGACCCGCCGCCACAGCTACATCGCGTCGCTGCTGGGCATCAAGCACATCGTGGTCGCGGTCAACAAGATGGACCTGAAGGGCTTCGATGAAGGCGTCTTCGAGGCCATCAAGGCGGACTACCTGAAGTTCGCCGAAGCCATCAACCTGACCCCAAGCAGCCTGCACTTCGTGCCGATGTCGGCGCTCAAGGGTGACAACGTGGTCAACCACAGCGAGCAATCGCCGTGGTACACCGGCCCGACCCTGATGGAAATCCTCGAAACCGTCGAAGTGTCGGCTGACCGCAACTTCACCGACCTGCGTTTCCCGGTGCAGTACGTCAACCGGCCGAACCTGAACTTCCGCGGTTTTGCCGGCACCCTCGCCAGCGGCGTGGTGCACAAGGGCGACGAAATTGTCGTGCTGCCGTCGGGCAAGAGCAGCCGGGTCAAGTCCATCGTCACCTATGAAGGTGAACTGGAAAGCGCCGGCCCAGGCCAGGCCGTGACCCTGACCATGGAAGATGAGATCGACATCTCCCGTGGCGACCTGCTGGTGCATGCCGACAACGTGCCGCCGGTCACTGACCAGTTCGACGCCATGCTGGTGTGGATGGCCGAAGAGCCGATGCTCCCGGGCAAAAAGTACGACATCAAGCGCGCCACCAGCTACGTGCCGGGCTCGATTGCCAGCATCACCCACAAGGTTGATGTGAACACCCTCGAGAAGGACGCCGCCAGCGCCCTGCAGCTGAACGAGATTGGCCGCGTCAAGGTATCCCTGGACAGCGCCATTGCCCTGGACGGTTACGAAAGCAACCGCACAACCGGTGCGTTCATCGTCATCGACCGCCTGACCAACGGCACCGTCGGCGCCGGCATGATCATCGCCCAGCCAGTCTTGCCGCATGGCAGCACCGGCCAGCATGGCAAACAGGCCCACGTGTCTACCGAGGAGCGCGCCCTGCGTTTCGGTCAGCAGCCAGCCACCGTGCTGTTCAGTGGCCTTTCTGGCGCCGGCAAGAGCACCCTGGCCTATGCCGTTGAGCGCAAACTGTTCGACATGGGCCGTGCAGTGTACGTGCTCGACGGGCAGAACCTGCGCCATGACCTGAACAAGGGCCTGCCGCAGGACCGCGCTGGCCGCACCGAAAACTGGCGCCGTGCCGCCCATGTGGCGCGCCAGTTCAACGAAGCCGGCATGCTGACCCTGGCAGCGTTCGTGGCCCCGGATGCCGAAGGCCGCGAACAGGCCAAGGCGCTGATCGGCAAGGATCGCCTGGTAACGGTTTACGTGCAGGCGTCCCCACTGGTTTGCCGCGAGCGTGACCCACAGGGCCTGTACGCTGCCGGTGGCGACAACATCCCGGGTGAAAGCTTCCCGTTCGATGTGCCGCTGGATGCCGACCTGGTGATCGACACCCAGGCCACCAGCGTGGACGAAGGCGTTAAACAGGTGTTGGACGTACTGCGTCAGCGTGGTGCGATCTAAGCGCTGGCCTGCACTACCAAAAACCCCGCTCCGGCGGGGTTTTTTTGTGCAGGTTGTCTCACGCCTGGTGATGCGCCAGGGGGGCGTGCTTGCCGTTCAGATGTGGTGTTCCGATACAGGAATTACCCGGCGCTCCTTGACGGCCTTGTAGGAAAAACTCGAATAGATCTCCTTCACCCCCGGCAACCGCTGCAGCACCTCGCGGGTGAATTCGCCGAACGATTCCAGGTCCCTCGCCAGAATCTCCAGCAGAAAGTCGTAGCGCCCAGAGATGTTGTGGCAGGCGACGATTTCGGGAATTTCCATCAGCCGCTGCTCGAACGCCAGGGCCATGTCCTTGGTGTGCGAGTCCATCATGATGCTGACAAATGCAGTGACGCCGAAGCCCAGTGACTTGGGCGAGAGCACGGCCTGGTAACCGGTGATGTAGCCGTTGTCCTCCAGCAGTTTGACGCGGCGCCAGCAGGGCGAGGTGGTCAGTGCCACCTGATCGGCGAGTTCGGCAACGGTGAGGCGGGCGTTGTCCTGCAGGGCGGCCAGCAAGGCGCGGTCGGTGCGATCGAGGCTCGAAGGCATGTTTTGCCCTCCTGCTTGTTTGATTGTTGTTTTCTTTCCACCAAGCAGGCCGCTGTGTGGGCTACTTTGGAAAAATTCGGGCAGCTCGGTGGCATAAGCTTATAGCAAACCATAAGAGGCTGTTGCCATGCGCGACTCCCATAACAACACCGGTTTTTCCACGCGAGCCATCCACCACGGCTACGACCCGCTGTCCCATAGTGGCGCGCTGGTGCCGCCGGTTTACCAGACCGCCACCTATGCCTTTCCCAATGTTGAACACGGCGCAGCGTGCTTTGCCGGGGACGTGGCAGGGCATTTCTACAGCCGCATCTCCAACCCCACGTTGGCGCTGCTGGAGGAGCGCATGGCTTCGCTGGAGGGTGGTGAGGCAGGCTTGGCGCTGGCGTCGGGGATGGGCGCGATTACCTCGACGATCTGGACCCTGCTGCGCCCCGGCGACGAACTGATCGTGGGGCATACCTTGTATGGGTGCACCTTTGCGTTCCTGCATCACGGCATTGGCCAGTTCGGGGTGAAGGTCCGTCACGTCGACCTCAATGACGCCAAGGCTTTAAGGGCGTCCATCACCCGCAAGACACGCATGATCTACTTTGAAACGCCAGCCAATCCCACCATGCAGCTGGTGGATATCGCGGCGGTCGCCGAGGTGGCCCGTGGGCATGACTTGCATATCGTGGTCGACAACACCTATTGCACGCCCTACCTGCAGCGGCCATTGGCGTTGGGGGCGGACCTGGTGGTGCATTCGGCGACCAAGTACCTCAGTGGCCATGGTGATATCACCGCGGGGTTGGTAGTGGGGCGCAAGGCGCTGGTCGACCGCATTCGGCTGGAAGGGCTGAAAGACATGACCGGGGCGGTGCTGTCCCCGCATGACGCGGCTTTATTGATGCGCGGGATCAAGACCCTTGCACTGCGCATGGACCGCCACTGCGCCAACGCACTGGAGGTGGCGCAGTTCCTGGCTCGGCAGCCTCAGGTCGAGCTTATCCACTACCCGGGCTTGCCATCGTTCGCCCAATACGAGCTGGCGCAGCGGCAGATGCGTTTGCCGGGCGGGATGATTGCTTTTGAGCTCAAGGGTGGCATCGAGGCCGGGCGCAGGTTCATGAACGCACTGCAGCTGTTTGCCCGGGCGGTGAGCCTGGGGGATGCCGAATCGTTGGCGCAGCACCCCGCGAGCATGACCCATTCCAGCTATACGCCAGAGGAGCGGGCGCATCACGGGATATCGGAGGGGTTGGTGCGCTTGTCGGTGGGGTTGGAGGATGTGGAAGACCTGCTGGCGGATGTCGAGCAGGCATTGCAGGCTTGCAGCTAGGTTGTTTGGGCTGGCCGTTCCATAGAACAGTACATAACTTATTGATTTAGCAGGGTCCTGTGGGAGCGGGCGTGCCCGCGAAGAATCCAGCGCGGTGGCTGGCACCGGCTACGCCGGTGTTCGCGGGCACGCCCGCTCCCACAGATATTGCGCAGATTTCAAATGCTGTGGCGTACCTGGGCTGCCCACAAAAAAGGCCTCTCGCGAGGCCTTCTTCATGTTCAGCGAATCAACGCTTGAGCCCGTAGCTCTCGTCGAGCATGCCCGGGGAATTCGGCACCTTTGGCGCATAATCGCGCGGCACTTCGGCAGTGTCCTTCGGCGGGGTCAGGCGATCACGGGGGCCATGCGCACCTTCGGAGTGCAGGGCGGCCAGCAGGCGCTGGCGGGTCAGTTCGTCCAGCGCCAGGGTGTTGGCACCGTCGGCCAGGTGGTCCTGGACATCCTGGTAGCTCTGGGTCAGCTTCTTGACCAGTACTGCAGTGCTGTTGAAGTGGGTAACCACTTCGTTCTGGTAGTTGTCGAAGCGTTTCTGCATTTCATCCAGCTGGCGCTGCGTGCTGCTGGGCGCGGCATTGGGCAGCAGGCGAGCCACGACGAAACCGACGACCACGCCAATGACCAGGGCCAAGGTCGGCAACAACCAAACAAGGAGCGAGAGTTCCACGAGTCCTTCCTCTATAAACGGCTTTGCTTTACGTTAACGGCTCAGACCTGCGCTGTATACCGCGAGCGATCGCAAATCAGAACAGAATTCCTCACCTAGACGAAACGACCCACCCCGAGGTCACGGAGTAGTGCCTTGCTTGTCCGCGAAACCCCCTTGTTCATCGATGGCCCCAGTGGCCAGTTGGAAGCCTTGTACCTGGACGTGGCCGATGCCCGCGGCGCGGTGCTGATCTGCCACCCCAACCCGGTTCAGGGCGGCACCATGCTCAACAAGGTGGTCTCGACCCTGCAGCGCACCGCCCGTGACGCCGGCTATGTGACCCTGCGGTTCAACTACCGGGGCGTCGGGCAGAGCGCTGGCAGCCACGACATGGGCGCAGGCGAAGTGGCCGATGGCGAGGCTGCTGCGGCCTGGCTGCGCGATAAGCACCCGCAATTGCCGCTGGTGCTGATGGGCTTCTCGTTCGGCGGCTTCGTTGCCACCAGCCTGGCTGGCCGCCTGGAGGCGGGTGGGGTGAGCCTGCAGCACTTGTTCATGATTGCCCCAGCGGTAATGCGCCTGACCGACGAATTCCCCCTGCCACAGCAATGCCCGATCACCGTGGTGCAGCCGGAAGCCGATGAAGTGGTCGCACCGCAGCTGGTTTACGATTGGTCCGACAGCCTGTCGCGCCCCCATGAGCTGCTGAAAGTGGCAGAATGCGGACACTTCTTTCATGGCAAGCTGACCGATCTCAAGGATCTGCTGCTGCCGCGCCTTTCGAACTGAGCCAAGCCTGAATAAGCGAACACCCATGACCACGCGCATTCTTACCGGTATCACCACCACCGGCACTCCGCACCTGGGCAACTACGCCGGCGCCATCCGCCCGGCGATCCGTGCCAGCCAGCAGCCCGGTGTCGACTCGTTCTATTTCCTGGCCGACTATCACGCGCTGATCAAGTGCGACGACCCGCTGCGCATCCAGCGCTCGCGCCTGGAAATCGCCGCCACCTGGCTGGCCGGTGGCCTGGACGCCGACAAGGTGACCTTCTACCGCCAGTCCGATATTCCCGAAATCCCCGAGTTGACCTGGTTGCTGACCTGCGTTGCGGCCAAGGGCCTGCTCAACCGTGCACATGCCTACAAAGCCTCGGTGGACAAGAACGTGGAAGCCGGTGAAGACCCGGATGCCGGCGTGACCATGGGCTTGTTCAGCTACCCGGTGCTGATGGCGGCCGACATCCTGATGTTCAATGCCAACAAGGTGCCGGTGGGCCGCGACCAGATCCAGCACGTGGAAATGGCCCGGGACATCGGTCAGCGTTTCAACCACCTGTTCGGCCAAGGCAAGGACTTCTTCGCCCTGCCAGAGGCGGTGATCGAAGAAAGCGTGGCGACCCTGCCGGGCCTGGACGGGCGCAAGATGTCCAAGAGCTACGACAACACCATTCCGTTGTTCACCAGCGCCAAGGACATGAAAGACGCCATCTCGCGCATCGTGACCGATTCGCGTGCGCCTGGCGAAGCCAAGGACCCGGACACTTCGCACCTGTTCACCCTCTACCAGGCCTTCGCTACGCCAGAACAGTGCGCCGGGTTCCGCGACGAGTTGTTGCAGGGCCTGGGCTGGGGCGATGCCAAGCAGCGCCTGTTCCAGTTGCTGGACGGTCAGTTGGCGGAAAAACGCGAGCACTACCACCAGCTGATCGCGCGCCCGGCCGACCTTGAGGATATCCTGCTGGCGGGGGCCGCCAAGGCCCGCAAGATTGCCACCCCGTTCCTGGAGCAACTGCGCGAGGCGGTTGGCCTGCGCTCGTTCCGCAGCAGCGTGCAAACCAGTACCGAAGTGAAGAAAAAGGCCGCCAAGAGCGCGCGTTTCGTCAGCTTCCGTGATGAGGACGGCAGCTTCCGCTTCCGCCTGCTGGCCGCCGACGGTGAGCAACTGCTGTTGTCGCGCAGCTTTGCCGACGGCAAGAGTGCAGGTGCGGTGAGCAAGCAACTGCAGCAGGGTGCTGAGGCCGATGTGCGTGTAGAGGGCCTGGGTTTCGGCTTGTGGCTCAACGGTGAACAGGTTGCCGACGGGCCGCAGTTCGCCAGCGCTGAAGCGCGGGATGCAGCCATTCGAAGCCTGCACGAAGCCCTGGCCCCACAACAGGACTGAGGCAATTCGCCGCAACTCCAATTGCCATAAAGCGGGCCGGTCGCTACAGTGACGGCCCGTTTTTTGTTGCCTCGCTAACGAATCATGACTCCCTTAGAACGCTATCAAGCAGATCTGAAACGTCCCGACTTCTTCCATGACGCGGCGCAGGAAACTGCTGTGCGTCACCTGCAGCGCCTGTACGACGACCTGGTACAGGCGCAGAACAACAAGCCGGGGGTATTCGGCAAGCTGTTCGGCAAGAAGGAGCAGACCCCGGTCAAGGGCCTGTACTTCTGGGGTGGGGTAGGGCGGGGCAAGACCTACCTGGTCGATACCTTCTACGAGGCGCTGCCGTTCAAGCAGAAGATGCGCACCCACTTCCACCGCTTCATGAAGCGTGTGCACGAGGAAATGAAGACCCTCAAGGGTGAGAAGAACCCGCTGACCATCATTGCCAAGCGCTTCAGCGAAGAGGCCAAGGTGATCTGCTTCGACGAGTTCTTCGTTTCGGACATTACCGATGCGATGATCCTCGGCACCTTGATGGAAGAGCTGTTCAAGAACGGCGTGTCGCTGGTCGCCACCTCCAACATCGTGCCCGACGGCTTGTACAAGGACGGCCTGCAGCGCGCGCGTTTCCTGCCGGCCATCGCCATGATCAAGCAGTACACCGACGTGGTGAACGTCGACAGCGGCGTGGACTACCGCCTGCGTCATCTGGAGCAGGCCGAACTGTTCCACTACCCGCTCAATGAGGCAGCGCACGAAAGCATGCGTGCCAGCTTCAAGGCGCTGACCCCGGAATGCACCCAGGCGGTCGAAAATGACGTGCTGATGATCGAGAACCGCCCGATCAATGCCTTGCGTACGTGCGACGACGTTGCCTGGTTCGACTTCCGGGCATTGTGCGACGGGCCGCGTAGCCAGAACGACTACATCGAGCTGGGCAAGATCTTCCACGCGGTGCTGCTGAGCAATGTCGAGCAGATGGGGGTGACCACCGATGATATCGCGCGGCGTTTCATCAACATGGTGGACGAGTTCTACGACCGCAATGTCAAGCTGATCATCTCGGCCGAGGTGGAGCTAAAAGACCTGTACACCGGTGGGCGCCTGAGCTTCGAGTTCCAGCGTACCCTGAGCCGCTTGCTGGAGATGCAGTCGCACGAGTTCCTGTCCCGGGCGCACAAGCCCTGAGATCAGCGGCAAGCTTCTAGCTGCAAGCCTCAAGAAAAAGCCGGAGCAGGCCACGAGCTGCTCCGGCTTTTGGCTTTATCTTGTAGCTTGCAGCTAGAAACTTGCCGCTGCTGGAAGCCCTCAAGCCTCCTGCATGAACTGCTGCCGGTACTGGTTCGGCGACAACTCGGTATGCTGGCGGAACAGCCGCGCAAAGAAACTGGCATCGTCGTAACCGACCTCGTAACTGATGGTCTTGATGCTCTTGCGCGTGCTCGACAACAACCCCTTGGCCGTTTCGATCCGCAGCCGTTGCAGGTAGTGCAGCGGCTTGTCGCCGGTCGCCCCCTGGAACCGGCGCATGAAGTTGCGGATGCTCATGCCGTGGTTGCGGGCCACATCCTCGAAGCGGAACTTGTCCGCGAAGTGCTCTTCCAGCCAGTGCTGGATCTGCAGGATGATCAGGTCCTGATGCAGCTTCTGCCCGCCAAACCCCATGCGCCCCGGCGTGTAGTTGCGCTGCACTTCGTAGAGGATGTCGCGCGACACCGCACGGGCCACATTGGCCCCGCAGAAACGCTCGATGAGATAGATGTACAGGTCACAGGCCGAAGTGGCGCCGCCAGCGCAATAGATGTTGTCGGCGTCGGTCAGGTGCTTGTCCTGGTTCAGGCGGATCTTCGGGAAGCGCTCGGCGAAGCTGCTGAAGAAGCGCCAGTAGGTGGTCGCCTCCTTGCCGTCGAGCAGGCCACTTTCGGCTAGCCAGAACACGCCACTGGCCTCCGCGCACAGCACCGCGCCGCGGGCGTGCTGGTTACGCAGCCACGGCAGCACCTGTGGGTAGCGTTGCAGCAGGTTGTCGAAGTCGTCCCAGTAGGCTGGCAGGATGATGACATCGGCGTCATCCAGGCCGCCGTCGACCGGTAGCTGTACATTGCTGAAGCTGTCCACGGGCAGGCCATCGGGGCTCACCAGGCGGATCTCGAACATGGGCTGCAAGCCCAGGCCCAGCTGCTTGCCGTAGCGCAGGCTGGCGAGGTGGAAGAAGTCCTTGGCCTGCATCAAGGTCGAAGCGAACACCTTGTCAATGGCCAGGATGCTGACGCGCCGCAGCGACGCGGGGGGTTGGGTAAACATCATTGTCATTGTTCTTATAGGGTAGAGTGGTCAATCACCGGCTGGATCGTCTTATTTTTTTGGTCGAGCTGCAAGCGTCAAGCTACAAGCTACAAGCTTCAAGATAAAGCAGGTCAGCATGCGGACTGCTCTGTCTTGTAGCTTGAAGCTTGAAGCTTGAAGCTTGAAGCTTGAAGCTTGAAGCTTGTAGCTTGCAGCTCTGATCAAGGCGCCGGGTTCGGCTGCGCCTGGTGAATGGCTTCGATCGCCGCCAGCAGCTCGTCGCTCAGGTGCAGCTCGGCGCTGGCCAGGTTGCTGTCCAGTTGCTGCAGGCTGGTAGCGCCAATGATGTTGCTGGTCACGAACGGCTGGCCCGTCACGAACGCCAGGGCCATCTGCGCCGGGTCCAGGCCGTGTTCGCGGGCCAGCTGCACGTAGCGGCTGCAGGCGGCCACGGTCTGCGGGTTGGAGTAGCGGGCAAAGCGGCTGAACAGGGTCAGGCGGGCGTTTTCCGGCCGAGCGCCGTTCTCGTACTTGCCCGACAGCATGCCGAATGCCAGCGGCGAGTACGCCAGCAAACCGCATTGCTCGCGAATGGCGACTTCCGCCAGGCCCACCTCGAAGCTGCGGTTGAGCAGGTTGTACGGGTTCTGGATCGATACCGCCCGTGGCCAGCCCCGGCTTTCGGCCAGTTGCAGGAATTTCATGGTGCCCCACGGCGTTTCGTTGGACAGGCCAACATGACGGATCTTGCCCGCCCGCTCCTGGTCGTCCAGCACTTCCAGCGTTTCTTCCAGCGGCGTGAAGTGATCGTGCGGCAGGTGCTGGTAGCCCAGTTTGCCGAAGAAGTTGGTGCTGCGTTCCGGCCAGTGCAGCTGGTACAGGTCGATGCGATCGGTCTGCAGGCGCTTGAGGCTCTCGTCCAGCGCCGCGACGATGTGCTGGCGGTTGTGCTTGAGCTGGCCATCGCGGATGTGGCTGATGCCGTTGCCGGGGCCGGCAACCTTGCTGGCCAGCACCCAGTCATCACGGTCACCGTTGGCCCTGAACCAGTTGCCGATGATGCGCTCGGTAGCGGCGTAGGTTTCCGCACGTGGCGGCACCGGGTACATTTCGGCCGTGTCGATGAAGTTGATCCCCGCGGCCTTGGCCCGGGCAATTTGGCCGAAAGCCTCTTCCTGGTCGTTCTGCTCGCCCCAGGTCATGGTGCCCAGGCACAGGGCGCTGACGTTGAGGTCGGTTCGGCCGAGCTGGCGGTATTCCATCGGGTAAACACTCCTTGGCAATGGAAGCTCATCAAAGCAGGTTGAAATTTTTCGCGCAATCTGGATAATTCAGCCCCTCTCCGCGTGGCGGAAGTGATGCACCATCACGCAGGAAGAACCCCGTCGAATATTGGCGTGCCCGACCCGAGCCCCCAAAAGCGTCAGTGTTCGGCTGCGCGCTTGCCCTTGGCAAGCTGTGCACTATCCAGTAAGATTCGCCGTCTATTTTTCGCTGGGCGGCCTCTGAGGCTTTAGAGAATGAAAACTTTTACTGCTAAACCGGAAACAGTAAAGCGCGAGTGGTTCGTAGTCGACGCCGCTGGCCAGACCCTGGGTCGTCTGGCTACCGAAATCGCTACCCGTCTGCGTGGCAAACACAAACCAGAATACACCCCTCACGTTGACACTGGCGACTACATCGTCGTTATCAACGCTGAACAGGTTCGTGTGACTGGTGCCAAGTCTTCCGACAAGATGTACTACTCCCACTCCGGTTTCCCGGGCGGTATCAAGGAAATCAACTTCGAGAAGTTGATCGCCAAGGCCCCTGAGCGTGTTATCGAAACCGCGGTCAAAGGCATGCTGCCTAAGAACCCGCTGGGTCGCGACATGTACCGTAAGCTGAAAGTGTACGCGGGTGCTGCTCACCCACACACTGCTCAGCAGCCTCAAGAACTGAAGATCTAACGGGATAGTTCATTATGTCGGCGACTCAAAATTACGGCACTGGCCGTCGCAAGACCGCAACCGCTCGCGTATTCCTGCGTCCGGGTACTGGTAACATCTCCATCAACAACCGTTCTCTGGACGTGTTCTTCGGTCGCGAAACCGCTCGCATGGTTGTTCGTCAGCCGCTCGAGCTGACCGAAACCGTTGAGAAGTTCGACATCTACGTCACCGTTTCCGGTGGTGGTGTCAGCGGTCAGGCCGGTGCGATCCGTCACGGTATCACCCGCGCTCTGATGGAATACGACGAAAGCCTGCGTGGCGCTCTGCGTCGTGCTGGCTACGTCACCCGCGACGCTCGTGAAGTCGAGCGTAAGAAAGTGGGTCTGCGTAAAGCGCGTAAGCGTCCTCAGTACTCCAAGCGTTAATACCGCTTCGGCAGTCGAAAAGAGCCCGGTTCCTTGGAACCGGGCTTTTTTTTTGCCTTGAACTAACCTGTCAGCATGTCTGTGGCCGCTCGTCGCATAGACGCAGATCAAGCAAAGCGCTGGTAGTGGGCCCTTGCCCGGCTAATCCCTTGTCAGTGTGTGGATTTGTTTCTTACCATGGCGACCAAATTTTAGTGCCACAGACACAACCTAAGTACAGGCCTGGTTCAACAGGCCAAGCAAGCTGATGGGAGAGGACTGAATGAGCAATGACGGCGTCAACGCAGGCCGGCGCCGCTTCCTCGTAGCCGCGACATCCGTGGTCGGGGCAGCGGGAGCAGTGGGGGCTGCGGTACCGTTCGTGGGGTCATGGTTTCCCAGTGCCAAGGCGAAAGCCGCGGGAGCACCGGTGAAGGTCAATATCGCCAAGGTCGAGGCCGGGCAGCAGATGGTAGCCGAGTGGCGAGGCCAGCCGGTGTTCATCGTCAGGCGCACCGAGGAGATCCTCGGTAACCTGAAGAAAATTACCGGCGAATTGTCTGATCCCGATTCCAAATCTTCGGTGCAGCCGACCTATGTCGACCCCGAAGTCCGCTCCATCAAGCCGGAAATCCTCATTCTCGTCGGCCTGTGCACGCACCTGGGCTGCTCGCCCACCTTCCGCCCGGAGGTTGCGCCAGCCGACCTGGGCCCTAAATGGGTGGGTGGCTACTTCTGCCCGTGCCACGGCTCCCACTACGACCTGGCTGGGCGTGTCTACAAGTCGCAGCCGGCGCCACTCAACCTGCCCGTACCGCCGCACTCGTACGAGTCGGACGATATCATCGTCATCGGCGTCGACCAGGAGAAAGCATGATGAGCAAGTTCATGGACTGGATTGATGCTCGCTTCCCCGCGACCAAGATGTGGGAAGATCACCTGAGCAAGTATTACGCGCCCAAGAACTTCAACTTCCTGTATTTCTTTGGCTCCCTGGCATTACTGGTGCTGGTCAACCAGATCGTCACCGGTGTGTGGCTGACCATGAGCTTCACGCCCTCGGCAGAAGAGGCATTCGCCTCGGTCGAGTACATTATGCGTGACGTCGAATACGGCTGGATTCTGCGCTACCTGCACTCCACGGGTGCTTCGGCGTTCTTCATCGTGGTTTACCTGCACATGTTCCGCGGCCTGCTCTACGGCTCCTACCAGAAGCCCCGCGAGCTGGTCTGGCTGTTCGGCATGTTGATCTACCTGGCGCTGATGGCCGAGGCCTTCATGGGCTACCTGCTGCCGTGGGGCCAGATGTCCTACTGGGGTGCCCAGGTCATCATTTCGCTGTTCGGTGCCATCCCGGTGATTGGTGGCGACCTCACCCAATGGATTCGTGGTGACTACCTGATCTCCGGCATTACCCTGAACCGCTTCTTCGCCCTGCATGTGGTCGCCCTGCCTATCGTCATCCTCGGCCTGGTGGTGCTGCACATTCTTGCCCTGCACGAAGTGGGTTCGAACAACCCCGATGGCATCGACATCAAGAAGAACAAGGACGAAAACGGCATTCCGCTCGATGGCATTCCGTTCCACCCGTACTACACCGTCAAGGATATTGTCGGCGTGGTGGTGTTCCTCTTCGTGTTCTGTGCGGTGGTGTTCTTCTTCCCGGAAATGGGCGGTTACTTCCTGGAAAAGCCGAACTTCGAGCAGGCCAACGCGTTCAAGACCCCGGAACATATTGCCCCTGTGTGGTACTTCACACCGTTCTACGCCATCTTGCGTGCGGTGCCTGACAAGTTGATGGGTGTGATCGCCATGGGGGCGGCGATCGCGGTGCTGTTCGTACTGCCCTGGCTCGATCGCAGCCCGGTGCGCTCCATGCGTTACAAAGGCTGGATCAGCAAGCTCTTCCTGCTGGTGTTCTGCGTGGCCTTCGTCATCCTCGGCGTGCTGGGCGTGCTGGCACCGACACCTGGGCGCACGCTGTTGTCGCAGGTGTGCACGGTGCTGTACTTCGCCTACTTCCTGTTGATGCCGTTCTACACAAGGCTCGAGAAGACCAAACCGGTTCCGGAAAGGGTGACTGGCTGATGAAAAAGTTGATTGCAGTATTTTTGCTGGCACTGATGCCTGCCTTTTGCTTCGCTGCCGAACACGGGCTGGAACTGGACAAGGTCGATATCGACCTGACCGACAAGGCCGCCATGCAGGACGGCGCGCGGACGTTCGCCAACTATTGCATGGGCTGCCACAGTGCCAAGTTCCAACGCTACGAGCGTGTGGCCGATGACTTGGGCATCCCCCACGAGCTGATGCTCGAAAAGCTGGTGTTTACCGGGGCCAAGATCGGTGATCACATGCAGATCGGCATGAAGCCAGAAGACGCCAAGACCTGGTTCGGTGCCGCGCCGCCCGACCTGACCCTGGTGGCCAGGGTACGTGGTACCGATTGGCTGTACACCTACCTGCGCAGTTTCTACGAGGACCCCTCGCGGCCTTATGGGGTGAACAACAAGGTGTTCCCGAACGTCGGCATGCCCAACGTGCTGGTCGGCCTGCAGGGCAACCAGGTAATTGGCTGCAAGCAGGTGCAGACGGTGACCGATGGGAAGAAGCAATTCGACCCGTTGACCGGTAGCCCGATTACCCATGAAGCCTGTGACCAGCTGACCGTTACGCCGAAATCCGGTACCCTGACCGCCGAGCAGTTCGACGAGAAGGTCAAGAACCTGGTGACCTTCCTGGCCTATTCGGCCAACCCGGTCAAACTGGAAAGCCAGCGCATCGGTACCTATGTGTTGCTGTACCTGGCTTTCTTCTTCGTATTCGCCTATTTGCTCAAGCGTGAATACTGGAAGGACGTGCACTGATCACGCAGTAATTTCTGGTTGTTGAACGCGCCCGGGGCGCCTGGCAGAAATGCCAGGATGCCCCGGGCGCGTTTTCATTTAAAGTTGCACAGCATCTCGTGCGAGGAGCCGCTACATGGGCGCAACCAACAGGTTAGCCTGCTATTCCGACCCCGCTGACCATTATTCTCATCGGGTACGCCTGGTGCTGGCCGAGAAGGGGGTCAGCGTGCAGGTCATCGATGTCGATCCGGCGCGCCTGCCGCCCAGGCTGGCCGAGGTCAACCCGTATGGCAGTGTGCCGACCCTGGTCGACCGTGACCTGGCGTTGTATGAATCGACCGTGGTGATGGAATACCTCGAGGAGCGTTACCCGCACCCGCCGCTGATGCCGGTATACCCGGTTGCGCGCGGCAACAGCCGTTTGCTGATACACCGCATTCAGCGCGACTGGTGTGCCTTGGCCGATAGCGTGCTCGATTCGCGCAGCAGCGAGGCTGCCCGAAGTGAAGCGCGCAAGGCCCTGCGCGAAAGCCTGACCGGTGTTTCGCCATTGTTCAATGAGTTCGCCTGTTTCATGAGCGATGAGCAAAGCCTGGTCGATTGTTGTCTACTGCCCATACTCTGGCGCCTGCCAGTGTTGGGCATCGAGTTGCCCCGGCAAGCGAAACCGCTGCTGGATTACATGGAGCGCCAGTTCGCCCGCGAGCCATTCCAGGCGAGCCTGTCCTCTGTAGAACGTGAAATGCGTAAGCTTTAAGGAGCCGTTGATGAACTCCAGTCGCCCCTATCTGGTTCGAGCACTGTACGAGTGGATCGTCGACAACGATTGCACGCCCCATATGCTGGTCAATGCCGAATACACAAAGGTGCAGGTACCGGATGGTTTCGCCAATGATGGCCAGATTGTCCTGAATATTTCGCCAAGTGCTGTGCGCAACCTGCACATGGATAACGACGCGGTCAGTTTCGAGGGCCGTTTCAGTGGCGTGACCCATTCGCTGTTCGTGCCGGTTGGCGCCATCCTGGGCATCTACGCCCGCGAAAATGGCCAAGGCATGGTCTTCGAGCTGGAGCAGCCGCTGACGGATGGCGATGACCTGGAAGACGATGATGTGCAGCCGGATGACGATGGCCCGCCAGAAGGTGGTGGCCAGCCGCCGCGTCCGACTGGTCGACCAAGCCTGAAGGTGGTCAAGTAGTAAAAAAAGGCGACCTTGTAGGGTTAATGCCAGCAGTTAAGTAATTTGGGGCCGCTTTGCGACCCTTCGCGGGCACGCCCGCTCCCACAGGGGATCGCGTGTAGGAGCGGGCGTGCCCGCGAAGGGCTGCAAAGCAGCCCCAATAACGCTTAACTGACAGGCATCAACCTTGAAGGGTCGCCTTTTTTAGGCCGGGATTGTTGCCTTGCCGGCCCAGGGTTCCTCAGTCGATGTACTCGAAGAGTTTGACGATTTTTTGCACACCCGATACGCCCTGCACTACGGCAGTGGCGGAATTGGCCTCCTGCTGGGTCACCAGGCCGAGCAGGTAGACGATGCCGTTCTCGGTAATGACCTTGATTCGCGAACTGGGCACGGCGCTGTCGGTCAGCATCTGGGTCTTGATCTTGGTGGTCAGCCAGGCATCGTTGTTGCGCGCCAGAATCGAAGACGGCTGCATGACCTGCAGCTCGTTGTGCACCTTTTTCACCCGTTGAACCTGGCTGGCGGTTTGCTCGGCAAGGCTCTTGAGGTCGGCGCGTGGGGTTTGGCCAGCGAGCAGGACGATACCGTTGTAGCTGCTGACAACGATGTGCGAGCCCTTGTCCAGGTCCGGGTTGGCCTTGGAGATGTTGACCGCGGCTTTGGTTTCGATCAGCGAGTCGTCGATCTTGCTGCCGATGGTGCGCGTGCCGCGGTCGTCTTCAATGGGCGAATTGCGGGCAGAGGTGAGTACCGAGCTGCAGCCGGTAACGCTCAGGCACAGAGTCAGGGCCAGCAGGCCAAGGCGCATAGGGGTCATTCTTCACTCCCGAACAGTTGGCTGTCGATCAGGTCGCACAGGCAGTGGATCGCCAGCAGGTGGACTTCCTGGATGCGCGCGGTCACTGTCGAAGGTACGCGGATTTCCACGTCCTCTGGCAGCAGCAGCGAGGCCATGCCGCCGCCGTCGCGCCCCGTCATTGCTACGACAATCATTTCGCGGTCATGCGCGGCCTGGATCGCCTGGATCACGTTGGCCGAGTTACCGCTGGTGGAGATCGCCAGCAGAACATCGCCCGGTTGGCCCAGTGCGCGGATCTGCTTGGAAAAGACTTCGTTATAGCTGTAGTCATTGGCGATCGACGTCAGGGTCGAACTGTCGGTGGTCAAGGCGATGGCCGGCAAACTCGGGCGTTCGCGCTCGAAGCGGTTGAGCAGTTCCGAGGAAAAGTGCTGGGCGTCGCCGGCCGAGCCGCCGTTGCCACAGGCGAGCATCTTGCCCTCATTGAGCAGCGCATTGACCATGACCAGGCTGGCCTGCTCGATGTGCGGTGCCAGGATGTCCATCGCCTGTTGCTTGGTTTCGATGCTGGCCTGGAACAGCCGGCGAATTCGGGATTGCATGTCCATCTGGTGACCTTAAATGGGGCGGTGGCCTTTGTTACGCGCAACAACGACCAGCCCGCGATACATAGAGCAAAAAAAACGTAGAGGGTTCAGCACTCGAAGGCGTTTTTCAGCCACTGAAGCGGTTTGCCTGCATGGTGGCTACCCTGCAGGGCGACAACGTCGAAGCGGCAGGGGTGGTTGCCCCATTGGGGCTCCTTGAGCAGGAACAGGCTGGCCGCATGCACCAGCCGTTTCTGCTTGCGCCCATCGATACTGGCGAGGGCGCCTCCGAAGGCCGCGTGCAACCGGTAGCGGACTTCGACGAATACTACTGTATCGGCGTCGAGCATGACCAGATCAAGCTCGCCGCCTTTGCATCGCCAGTTGCGCGCCAGCAGCCGCAGGCCTTGCCCCTGAAGGTACTCAAGGGCTTGGGTTTCTGCAGCGTGGCCGGCGCCGGTCGGTGATGCTGCAGCCATCAGCGCGGGGTATCAGGCAGGCGCTTGACCTGGCCGCCAGCGAATTCAGCCCATGGCAGTTGGCGCTCCACACGCTGGTTGGCGTTGATGCTCAAGCTGCCGGAAAGGCCCTGGACGCGGTTATCCGGCAGCGCCTTCAGTTGGCCCAGGCGCGGTGCCAGGCTGTAGGCGTCGACGCCCATGGCGTACAGGCGGCCCAGGCTGCCGGCGGCTTGCGGCCACTGCTGAACCACCTGTTGGCGCAGGCTGTTGCTGGTATCGAGCAGCCACGGGGTTTCGCAGAAGCGGATGCCGTTCATGTCGTTGTACTGGTTGACGTCACCGCTGGCGCTGTACAGGTTGGAAGTGGCGTATACCGGTACGTCACCGGCGTACTGGAAATTCAGGGTCGGCTTGATCTGCTGCGCTTGCTGAGGGGTAGAGGCAAGGAAGAGGAAGTCGATGTCCTGGCGGCGCGACGGTTGTGCGGCGATGTTGCCGCCAACCGTGCTCTGCAGGCTCTTGGCGCGGCTTTCGCTCTGGCGCAGCTGGAACAGGTCGGCAATCTGCTGGGCCAGCGCAACCGGTTGCGCGATGCGTTGGGCTGCGAGCACGGTGCCGCCATTGCCTTCCCAGTCCTGGCGGAAGGCGGCCAGCACGCGATCACCCCATTCGCCGCTCGGCACCAGGGCTACGGCGCGGACCATGCCATCGGCACGGGCGCGACGGGATACTTCGCGTGCTTCGTCTTCGGCCGCCAGGCCGAACTGGAACAATTGCGGTGGGGCCACTTGGCCAGCATCGGCGTAGTTGAGCGCCAGGGTGGTGATCGGCAGTTGCGGTTTGCTGGCCAATTGCTTGACCAGCGGTTTTTCCAGCGGGCCGATGACCAGCTGCACGCCTGCGGCCTGGGCCTGGCGGTAGAAGTCGTCGAGCGAGCCGATGCGCGAGCTGTCGAACACCTGCACCGCAGGGGCGGCTTGGCCAGCCTGCTGGGCCTGGAAGTGGGCGGCCATGAAGCCGTCACGCAGGGCCCGGGCAACCCCGGCCAGTGGCCCTTCCTGGGGCAGCAGCAGGGCGATTTTGGTCAGCGGTTGGCTGGCCAGTTCCTTGAGCTTGACCAGTGGCACTGGCAACTGTTTGGCAGCCGGGTGGTCCGGGTGCTGTTTGACCCAGCTCTCGATGGCGCTCTGTTGCTGCTCAAGGGTGCCGGCACTTTTCACCGCCAGGGCCAGGCTGGTCCAGCCGGCCAGGGTCTGGTCAGTGGCCGGCTGCTGCAACTGCTCGGCCGGCAGCGAGGCGACCAAGGCCCAGATGGCGTCGTTGTTTGCGCTGGCGGCCTGGTCGCTGAGCAATGGGGCCAGCAGTACGCGCTGTTGCGCGGCGGCCAGGGCCTGGCCATCGGCCTCCAGCGCGGCGGCGTGCACGTAGTAGGTGCGCGCCTGCTGTTCCTTCGGCAGCTCGGGAACGTGCTGCAGGCTTGGGTGGGCCAGGGCGGCCAGGGCAGCCTTGGGTTGGTTGCGGCTCATGGCCAGTTCGGCCGCCAGGGTGCTGGCGAACACTTGCTGGGCCGGCTTGAGCGTGTCCAGCGGGACCTGCTCGAGAATGCGTGCGGCGCGGGGGAAGTCCTTCTGCTTGTAGGCCAGGTCGGCTGCGCTCAGGCGCAGCAGGGCGGCGTCTTGCGCAGACTTGCTGGAAGCAGCCTGCTCGAGCAGTTGCTCGATGCTGGCATCCGGGGTGCGTGGCAGTTCGCCCAGGCTGGATGAGGGCGAGCTGGCGCAGGCTGCCAGCAGGGCAGCGAGGCAGAGGGCTGTGAGCAGCCGCAGGCAAGCGATCATGTAAAGGTCCTGTTACTCGATCAAGTTGGCCGGCAATTGTACCCAAGCACTGGCCGGGGCGCGATGTTGCCGTGTCGATCCTTCACTATAGGTGGCTTGCCGCCGGTCGCGTATGAAGTTCTTTGCGCCCTGTTGCGGGCGCTCGGGCTACAATGGCGCCTTTGATCCGAATGACAGGTGTGCGCAGTGACTGATGTGGCAGGGGCTTCTAAATCCACCGTGGGAACGCTGTATGTGGTGGCAACTCCCATCGGCAACCTCGATGACATGAGCGCCCGGGCGCTCAAGGTGCTGGCAGACGTGGCGCTGATCGCAGCCGAAGACACCCGCCATTCGATCCGCCTGCTGCAACATTTTGGCATCGATACACCACTGGCGGCCTGCCACGAGCATAACGAGCGGGACGAAGGCGGGCGCTTTCTCGGCAAGCTGTTGGCCGGCGAAGATGTGGCGCTGGTTTCCGATGCCGGTACCCCGTTGATTTCCGACCCTGGCTACCACCTGGTGCGCCAGGCGCGGGCTGCCGGGGTCAGCGTGGTGCCGGTGCCGGGCGCCTGCGCCTTGATCGCGGCATTGTCGGCGGCAGGCCTGCCCTCGGACCGTTTCATTTTCGAAGGTTTCCTGCCGGCCAGGCAGGCGGGGCGCCTGGCACGCCTGGAGCAAGTGCGCGAAGAGCCGCGCACGCTGATTTTCTATGAAGCGCCGCACCGTATCCTCGAGTGCCTCGAGGACATGGAAACGGTGTTTGGCGGGGAGCGCCCGGCGTTGCTGGCGCGCGAACTGACGAAAACCTTCGAGACGCTCAAGGGCTTGCCACTGGCCGAGTTGCGGGCGTTCGTCGCCGGTGATAGCAACCAGCAGCGCGGTGAGTGCGTGGTACTGGTCGGTGGCTGGAGTGCACCGGAGGGCGAGCAGGCCATCAGTAGCGAGGCCCAGCGTGTGCTCGACCTGTTGCTGGCCGAGTTGCCGCTGAAGCGGGCGGCGGCGCTTGCCTCGGAAATTACCGGCGTGCGCAAGAACCTGTTGTATCAACGTGCTCTGGATAAACAGAAGGCCCAGTAGTGGCAAATTGATATAAATGCTGCTGGCGCTTGTTCTTGAGCGCGTGTGCCGTTAACCTTGTCGGCGGAGAGTCGATTGGACAGTCGCTGCCGTCTTTTGTTCCGCAAAAGTTCGGGGGAGGAAAGTCCGGGCTCCATAGGGCAGAGTGCCAGGTAACGCCTGGGAGGCGTGAGCCTACGGAAAGTGCCACAGAAAATAACCGCCTAAGCACTTCGGTGCCGGTAAGGGTGAAAAGGTGCGGTAAGAGCGCACCGCACGGCTGGCAACAGTTCGTGGCTAGGTAAACCCCACTCGGAGCAAGACCAAATAGGGTTCCATCAGGCGTGGCCCGCGTCGGAACCGGGTAGGTTGCTAGAGGCGTCCAGTGATGGCCGTCGTAGAGGAATGACTGTCCTCGACAAAACCCGGCTTACAGATCGACTCTCCACCTTTCTTTTCTGCATCTTTCGATAGCAGACCCCCCTTTGGTAATACCGAAAAAATCTTACTCTTAATAAATCACTTTAAGTTCAAGCCCCAGTGGCTTGTGCGGGTTTGATTTTTCTCGTGTTTTTTTCATTGTGAAATACCTTTCACAATCCTTTAACGCGCTAAATCTCGGTCCTGTAAGGCTTTTCCTTCCGAACGTGCCTTGACGGTGCCTCCGGCGGATTCCTATAGTGTGCGCAAGTGGCAGAAAGTGGGATGAAGTGGGTTTTCTGGCACAAAAAAGATAACATTGTGGGGAATCGCAGCCGTGTTCCGCGGAGCCAACGCCGTCAGTCTCGATGCCAAGGGCCGTCTCGCCATGCCGAGCCGGTACCGTGACGAGCTCGATTCGCGTTGCAACGGTCAGCTGATCGTGACCATCGACGCCGTGGACCCGTGTTTGTGTGTTTATCCCCTCGATGAGTGGGAACAGATAGAAGCCAAGTTGCGTGCCTTGCCATCGTTGCGTGAGGAAAACCGCCGCCTGCAGCGATTGCTGATTGGCAATGCGGTAGACCTGGAACTCGACGGCAGTGGGCGTTTCCTGGTGCCGCCCCGTTTGCGTGAGTACGCCAAGCTTGACAAGAAGGCGATGCTGGTGGGGCAACTGAACAAATTCCAGCTGTGGGATGAAGATGCCTGGAACGCGGTTTCGGCAGCCGACCTTGCAGCTATTCAACAACCGGGCGCCATGCCCGACGAATTGCGTGACCTGATCCTGTGACCATAGATAGCGGCTTCAACCACATTACCGTCCTGCTCGACGAAGCTGTCGAGGCATTGGCCTTGCGCGCCGACGGTTGCTATCTGGACGGCACGTTTGGCCGTGGCGGACACAGCCGCCTGATCCTCAGCAAGCTCGGGCCGCAAGGGCGGCTGCTGGGCTTCGACAAAGACCCACAAGCGATTGCCACAGGGCAAGCGCTGGCGGCCGAAGACGGCCGCTTTGTCATTGTGCAGCGCAGCTTTGCCGAGCTGGGCGCAGAAGTGGCCGAGCGCGGCCTGCATGGCAAGGTCAGCGGCGTGTTGCTGGACCTTGGCGTGTCCTCGCCGCAACTGGACGACCCCGAGCGGGGCTTCAGCTTTCTCAATGATGGCCCGCTGGACATGCGCATGAACCCCGATCAGGGCGTCAGCGCTGCCGAATTCATTGCCACCGCACCGGTGGAAGAAATTGCCCGCGTGTTCAAGGAATACGGCGAAGAGCGCTTTGCCGGGCGCATGGCGCGTGCCGTGGTCGAGCGCCGCGAAAAGCAGCCGTTCACCCGCACTGCCGACCTGGCAGAGGTGCTCAAGGTGGCCAACCCGGCCTGGGAAAAGGGCAAGAACCCGGCTACCCGCGCCTTCCAGGGCTTGCGCATCCACGTCAACAATGAACTGGGTGACCTGGAGGCGGGGCTCGAGGCCGCGCTCGACGCACTTGAAGTCGGCGGTCGGCTGGCGGTCATCAGCTTCCACTCGCTGGAAGACCGCATCGTCAAACTGTTCATGCGCAAGCTGGTCAAGGGCGAGGCCGACAACCTGCCACGCAACCTGCCGGTACAGCACAAGGTCTTCGAGCCCAAGGTCAAGCTCATCGGCAAGGCCCAGTTCGCCTCCGAAGCCGAGCTCAATGCCAACCCGCGGTCGCGCAGCGCCGTGATGCGTGTGGCGGAGAAGTTGCGGTGAGCAGGCTGTTCGCCAAGCCCTTGCCAGGCGGGAGCTTCCTGATGCTCCTGCTGTTCGTTGCCGTGCTGGTTTCGGCCATTGCGGTGTCCTACAGCGCGCACTGGAACCGCCAGTTGCTCAATACCCTGTACGGTGAGCTGAACGAGCGTGACAAGGCCCAGGCCGAGTGGGGCCGGTTGATCCTCGAGCAGAGCACCTGGACCGCGGCCAGCCGTATCGAAAACCTTGCGTCCGAGCAATTGAAGATGCGCGTGCCCGCGGCTGACGAAGTGCGGATGGTGGCGCCATGATGAAACTCGAAGGCGCACTGTACCCATGGCGTTTCCGCGTGGTCATCGGCCTGCTGGCACTCATGGTCGGCGCCATCTGCTGGCGCATCATCGACCTGCAGGTGGTCGACCGTGACTTCCTCAAGGGCCAGGGCGACGCGCGCAGCCTGCGCCATATCTCGATCCCGGCCCACCGTGGGCTGATTACCGACCGCAACGGTGAGCCATTGGCGGTCAGTACCCCGGTCACGACCCTGTGGGCCAACCCCAAGGAAATGCAAGCCTCCAAAGAGCGCTGGCCGCAATTGGCAGCAGCGTTGGGGCAAAACCCGCAGCAGCTGAGCGAGCGCCTGACCCAGCAGGCCAACAAAGAGTTCATCTACCTGGTCCGCGGCCTGACCCCGGAGCAAGGCCAGCATGTGCTCGACCTGAAAGTGCCCGGCGTGTACGGGCTGGAAGAATTCCGCCGGTTCTACCCGGCCGGTGATGTCACTGCGCATATGGTCGGCTTCACAGACCTGGACGACCACGGGCGCGAAGGGGTCGAGTTGGCCTATGACGAGTGGCTGGCCGGCGTGCCTGGCAAGCGCCAGGTCATCAAGGACCGGCGCGGCCGGCTGATCAAGGACATTCAGGTCACGAAGAACGCCAAGGCCGGGAAGACCTTGGCGTTGTCGATTGACCTGCGTCTGCAGTACCTGGCTACACGCGAGCTGCGCAACGCCATTGCCGAACAGAACGCCAAGGCCGGCAGCCTGGTGATCATGGACGTCAAGACCGGTGAGGTCCTGGCCATGGTCAACCAGCCGACCTACAACCCCAACAACCGCCGCAGCATGTTCCCGGCGGCCATGCGTAACCGGGCGATCATCGACGTGTTCGAGCCAGGTTCGACGGTGAAGCCGATCTCCATGAGCGCAGCGCTGGAAAGCGGCCGCTGGAAACCTACCGACAAGGTGGAGGTATACCCCGGCAGCCTGCAGATCGGCCGCTACACCATCAAGGACGTGTCGCGCAGCGAGGGTCCGATCCTCGACCTGACCGGCATCCTGATCAACTCCAGTAACGTGGGCATGAGCAAGATCGCCTTCGACATCGGTGGCGAGGCTATCTACCGCGTGATGTCCCAGGTCGGCCTGGGCCAGTACACCGGCCTTGGCTTCCCGGGTGAGCGTGTCGGCAACCTGCCGAACCACCGCGAGTGGCGCAAGGCCGAGACGGCCACCCTGTCTTACGGCTACGGCGTGTCGGTGACCGCCCTGCAGTTGGTGCATGCCTACGCGGCATTGGCCAACGACGGCAAGATGGTCCCGCTGTCGATCCTCAAGGTGGACAAGGCGCCCGAGGCCGTGCAGGCCATTCCGAAGGAAACCGCGGAAACCATCCAGGGCATGTTGCAGCAGGTGATCGAGGCGCCGCGTGGCGTGTTCCGCGCCCAGGTGCCGTTCTACCACGTGGCCGGCAAGTCCGGTACCGCACGTAAAGCCACGGTGGGTTCCAAGGGTTACACCGAAAACGCCTACCGCTCGCTGTTCGCAGGCTTCGGCCCGATGAGCGATCCGCGTTACGCCATCGTCGTGGTGATCGACGAACCGGGCAAGGGTGGCTACTTCGGTGGCCTGGTTTCGGCACCGGTGTTCAGCAAGGTCATGTCCGGCACCCTGCGCCTGATGAACGTGCCGCCAGACAACCTGCCGCCGCCAGCTGCTGTTGCACCTGCCGGGCAACCACAAGTCAATGCTGCCGCTGCCAAGGGAGGGCGTGGGTGATGACAATGCCATTGAGCAAACTGTTCGCCCACGCCAGCCGCGATCCGATGATCCGCGAACTGACCCTGGACAGCCGCAACGTGCGCCCGGGTGACTTGTTCCTGGCTGTGCCGGGGGCCAAGGTCGATGGCCGTGGGCACATTGACGATGCCTTGGCCCGTGGTGCTGCCGCCGTGGCTTATGAAGAGCAGGGCGCCAACGTGCTGCCGTTGACCGATGTGCCGCTGATCCCGGTCAAAGGCCTGATCGCTCAGCTGTCGGATATTGCCGGCCGCTTCTATGGCGAGCCCAGCCGGCAGCTGGACCTGGTCGGCGTGACCGGTACCAACGGCAAGACCAGTGTTACCCAATTGCTCGCGCAGGCTTTGGACCTGCTCGGCAAGCGCTGCGGCCTGATCGGCACCCTCGGTACCGGGTTCTACGGTGAACTGCAAAGTGGCCGCCTGACCACCCCTGACCCGATTGCCGTGCAGTCGACGCTGTATGGCCTGAAAAAGGCTGGCGCCAAAGCCGTGGCCATGGAGGTGTCTTCCCATGCCCTGGAACAAGGCCGCGTGGCTGCACTGGCTTTCGACATTGCGGTGATGACCAACCTGTCCCGCGATCACCTCGACTATCACGGCAGCATGCAGGCGTACGAAGCGGCCAAGGCCAAGCTGTTCGCCTGGCCGAGCCTGCGCTGCCAAGTGGTGAACCTGGACGACGAGTTCGGTCGGCGCCTGGCTCAAGCTTTCGACGATAGGGCGCCGGCAGATCCTATCGAGTCACGGCTGCTCAGCTATAGCCTGGAAAACCGGGACGCGGATCTATTCTGCACCAAGGCCGAATTCGATGACCATGGCGTGCGCGCCACATTGGTCACTGCCCAGGGTGAACGCATTCTGCGCAGCCAGTTGCTGGGCCGTTTCAACCTGAGCAACATGCTGGCGGCGGTGGCAACCCTGCTGGCAATGGACTTCGCCCTCGACGAGATCCTCCGCGTCATCCCCGAACTGCAAGGGCCGGTAGGCCGCATGCAGCGCCTGGGTGGCGGCGCCAAGCCACTGGTGGTGGTCGACTACGCACATACGCCGGACGCGCTGGAGAAGGTTCTGGAAGCCCTGCGCCCGCATGCTCACGGCCAGCTGCTGTGCCTGTTCGGCTGCGGTGGCGACCGTGATCGCGGCAAGCGCCCGCTGATGGCCGAAGTGGCCGAGCGCCTGGCGGACCGCGTACTGGTCACCGACGACAACCCGCGTAGCGAAGACCCGCTGCGTATCTTCGACGACATTCGCCCCGGTTTTGCCAAGCCTGACGGGGTGGAGTTCATCGCTGGCCGCGGCGCGGCCATTGCGCACCTGATTGCCACCGCTGCTGCCGACGATGTGATCGTGCTGGCCGGCAAGGGGCATGAGGATTACCAGGAGATCAACGGCGAGCGCCATGGTTTCTCCGACTTGATCGAAGCCGAAAAGGCACTTGCAGCCTGGGAGGCTCCGCATGCTTAAGCCCATGTCACTCAGCCAGCTGGCCCCGCTGCTGAACGGTCAGCAGATCGGCGCCGATGCGGCGTTCACCGGCGTCAGCATCGACAGCCGCAGTGTCAGTGCCGGGCAACTGTTCGTCGCCCTGACCGGCCCGCGTTTCGACGGCCACGACTACCTGGCCGATGTCAAAGCCAAGGGTGCCGTCGCGGCGCTGGTCGAGCGCGAGGTGGCCGATGTCGACCTGCCGCAATTGCGCGTGGCTGACTGCCGCCTGGCCCTGGGCCAGCTCGGGGCACTGAATCGTGCCGCCTACGACAAGCCAGTGGTGGCCATTACCGGTTCCAGCGGCAAGACCACAGTCAAGGAAATGCTTGCCAGCATCCTGCGCACCCGTGGTCTTGTGCACGCCACCCGTGGCAACCTCAACAACGACCTCGGTGCGCCGCTGACCCTGCTGGAAATCGCTGCGCAGCACAGTGCTGCGGTGATCGAGCTGGGCGCTTCGCGCATCGGTGAAATTCGCTACACCGTCGGCCTGACCCGGCCGCAGGTGGTCGTCATCAACAACGCCGGTACCGCCCACGTTGGCGAGTTCGGCGGCCCGGAGAAAATCGTCGAAGCCAAAGGCGAGATTCTTGAAGGCCTGGGCGAGGGCGGTATCGCCATTCTCAACCTGGACGACAAGGCCTTCGCGACCTGGAAGGCCCGTGCCGGGGCGCACAAGGTCATCAGCTTCGCCCGCAGCGACGCCCGTGCCGATTTCCATGCCAGCGCCATTGGGCGCGACGCCCGTGGTTGCCCGTCATTCCAGCTGCATGGCGCCGGCGAGGTGGCCCAGGTGCAGCTCAATGTGCTCGGTGAGCACAATGTCAGCAACGCCCTGGCCGCTGCCGCCGCTGCCCATGCCGTTGGTCTGAGCCTGGCTGGCATTGCAGCTGGCCTTGCGGCGGTGCAGCCGGTCAAGGGCCGCACCGTGGCGCAGATCGCGCCCAGTGGCGTGCGTGTGATCGACGACAGTTACAACGCAAATCCCACCTCGATGTGCGCGGCCATTGATATACTCGCCGGCTTCTCCGGCCGCACCGTCCTGGTGCTTGGGGATATCGGCGAACTGGGGCAGTGGGCGGAAGAAGGCCACCGGCAGGTGGGTGACTACGCGCGCGGCAAGGTCGACGCCCTGTACGCAGTGGGTTCCAACATGAAACATGCGGTCGAGGCGTTCGGCGCCAATGGCCGTCATTTCGCTACTCAAGCTGAGCTGATCGACGCGGTTAGTGCCGAAAACGCCAGCGACACCACTATTTTGATCAAGGGCTCGCGCAGCGCTGCGATGGAAAACGTCGTGGCGGCTTTGTGCGGTGCCAGCGGGGAGAAACATTAATGCTGCTGCTGTTGGCCGAGTATCTGCAACAGTTCCACAAAGGCTTCGCGGTCTTTCAGTACCTGTCCCTGCGCGGGATTCTGGGTGTACTGACCGCGTTGTCCCTGGCGCTGTGGCTGGGGCCGTGGATGATCCGTACGCTGCAAATTCGCCAGATCGGCCAGGCCGTACGTAATGACGGCCCGCAATCGCACCTGTCCAAGTCCGGCACCCCGACCATGGGCGGCGCACTGATCCTGTCGGCCATCGCTGTCAGCACCCTGCTGTGGGCCGACCTGAGCAACCGCTACGTCTGGGTGGTGCTGATCGTCACCCTGGCCTTCGGTGCCATCGGCTGGGTCGACGACTACCGCAAGGTGATCGAAAAGAATTCGCGGGGCCTGCCAAGCCGCTGGAAGTACTTCTGGCAGTCGGTGTTCGGCCTGGCGGCGGCGGTGTTCCTGTACAAGACCGCACCGACCAGCGTCGAAACCACGCTGATCCTGCCCTTCATCAAGGACGTCACCATTCCGCTGGGCGTCGGCTTCGTGGTGCTGACCTACTTCGTCATCGTCGGCTCCAGCAACGCGGTCAACCTCACAGACGGCCTCGACGGCCTGGCGATCATGCCCACGGTGATGGTCGGCGGCGCGCTGGGCATCTTCTGCTACCTGTCGGGTAACGTGAAATTCGCCGAGTACCTGCTGATTCCCTACGTGCCTGGTTCGGGCGAATTGATCGTGTTCTGTGGCGCCTTGATCGGTGCCGGCCTGGGCTTTTTGTGGTTCAACACCTACCCGGCACAAGTCTTCATGGGTGACGTCGGCGCGCTGGCGCTGGGCGCTGCCCTGGGCACCATCGCGGTGATCGTGCGCCAGGAAATCGTGCTGTTCATCATGGGCGGCATCTTTGTCGTGGAAACCCTGTCGGTGGTGATTCAAGTCGCCTCGTTCAAGCTGACCGGCAAACGGGTGTTCCGCATGGCACCGATCCACCACCACTTTGAACTCAAGGGCTGGCCAGAGCCACGCGTGATCGTCCGCTTCTGGATCATCACCGTGATCCTGGTGCTGATCGGCCTTGCCACCCTGAAACTGAGGTAGATGAGCGTGTCTTTGATCGCTTCCGACCAATTCCGCATCGTTGTCGGCCTCGGCAAGAGCGGCATGTCCCTGGTTCGCTTCCTGGCGAGCCGGGGCATTGCCTTTGCAGTCGCCGACACCCGCGAGCAACCGCCGGAACTGGACACCCTGCGCCGTGAGTACCCGCAGGTGGAAGTGCGCTGTGGTGAACTGGACGTTGACTTCCTGTGCCGCGCCAACGAACTGTACGTGAGCCCTGGCCTGGCCCTGGCTACCCCGGCTCTGCAGCAGGCCGCTGCGCGGGGCGTGCAGCTGTCGGGGGACATCGAGCTGTTCGCCCGCCATGCCAAGGCGCCGATCATCGCCATCAGCGGTTCCAACGCCAAGAGCACCGTGACCACGCTGGTGGGTGAAATGGCAGCCAAGGCCGGCAAGCGCGTGGCCGTGGGCGGTAACCTGGGGACCCCGGCACTGGACCTGCTGGCCGATGACGTCGAGCTGTACGTGCTGGAGCTGTCGAGCTTCCAGCTGGAAACCACCGACCAGCTCAATGCCGAAGTGGCCACCGTGCTGAACATCAGCGAAGACCACATGGACCGCTACAGCGGCCTGCCGGCCTATCACCTGGCCAAGCATCGCATCTTCCGCGGTGCCAGGCAGGTGGTCGTCAACCGCCAGGACGCCCTGAGCCGGCCACTGCCGGTAGAAGGCCGCCCTTGCTGGTCCTTCGGCCTCAACCAACCAGACTTCAAGGCGTTCGGCCTGCGCGAAGTGGATGGCGAGAAATACCTGGCGTTCGAATTCCAGGCATTGCTGCCGGTGCGCGAGCTGAAGATTCGCGGTGCCCATAACCAGAGCAATGCACTGGCGGCGCTGGCCTTGGGCCATGCTGCCGGCTTGCCGTTCGAGCCGATGCTCGAAGCGCTGCGCGAATTCGCGGGCCTGGCCCACCGTTGCCAGTGGGTGCGCGAGCGTGACGGCGTGAACTGGTACGACGATTCCAAGGCCACCAATGTCGGTGCTGCATTGGCCGCCATCGAAGGCCTGGGGGCCGATATCGAGGGCAAGCTGGTGTTGATCGCAGGTGGCGACGGCAAAGGCGCCGAGTTCGGCGCCCTGCGTGAACCGGTCAAGCGGTTTTGCCGCGCCGTGGTGTTGCTGGGCCGTGATGCCGAGCGCCTTGCCCAAGCTTTGGGTGATGACGTGCCGCTGGTGCGGGTAAAAACCCTCGACGACGCTGTGCAACAGTGCGCCGGCCTGGCCCGGGCCGGCGATGCCGTGCTGTTGTCGCCAGCCTGCGCCAGCCTTGACATGTTCAGGAACTTCGAGGAACGCGGGCGGTTGTTCGCCCAGGCAGCGAGGGCCCTGGCATGATCCTCGGTGTGCTCAAGCCCTATCCGTCGCCGCTGATCAGCGGCCGTGGCATCGACCTTGACTTCGCGATGCTGGCTGGCTGCCTGGCCTTGCTCGGTCTGGGCCTGGTGATGATCACCTCGGCCTCCTCGGAAGTTGCTGCGGTGCAGTCGGGCAATCCGCTCTATCACATGTTCCGCCATCTGGTGTATGTGGTCCTCGGCCTGGTGGCTTGTGGTGCGACCCTGATGGTCCCGATCGCCACCTGGCAGCGCATGGGTTTCCTCATGCTGCTGGGCGCCTTCGGCTTGCTGGTGCTGGTGCTGGTGCCGGGAATCGGCCGCGAAGTGAACGGCTCCATGCGCTGGATCGGCTTCAGCTTCTTCAACGTACAGCCTTCGGAAATCGCCAAGGTGTTCGTGGTGGTCTACCTGGCCGGGTACCTGGTGCGTCGCCAGACTGAGGTCCGCGAGACGTGGATGGGCTTCTTCAAACCCTTCATCGTATTGCTGCCGATGGCTGCGCTACTGCTGATGGAACCGGACTTCGGCGCCACCGTGGTGATGATGGGCGCGGCCGCGGCCATGTTGTTCCTTGGCGGTGTCGGGCTGTTCCGCTTCAGCCTGATGGTGGTGCTGGCAGTGTTGGCGGTGTTCGTTCTGGTGCAGGCGCAGCCTTACCGCATGGCGCGCCTGATCACCTTTACCGACCCATGGTCCGACCAGTTCGGCTCCGGTTACCAGTTGACCCAGGCGTTGATCGCGTTCGGCCGTGGCGAGTGGCTGGGCGTTGGCCTGGGCAACAGCGTGCAGAAGCAGTTCTACCTGCCTGAAGCGCACACCGACTTCGTGTTCTCGGTACTGGCCGAAGAGCTGGGCGTGGTCGGCTCGCTGGTGACCATCGCCCTGTTCGTGTTCGTGACCGTCCGCGCCCTGTACATCGGCCTGTGGGCGGAGAAGGCCAAGCAGTTCTTCGCCGCGTACATGGCGTTCGGCCTGGCCTTCCTGTGGATCGGCCAGTTCCTGATCAATATCGGGGTGAATGTCGGCTTGCTGCCGACCAAAGGCCTGACCCTGCCGTTCCTCAGCTACGGGGGCAGCTCGCTGGTCATCTGTTGTGCTTGCGTGGGCTTGCTATTGCGTATCGAGTGGGAAAGCCGTACGCACCTGGGCAGCGAGGAGCACGAATTCAGCGAAAGCGATTTTGCCGAGGAGACCAGTCATGGCCGCTGACGGCAAGAACGTACTGATCATGGCCGGCGGTACCGGCGGGCACGTGTTCCCGGCCCTGGCCTGCGCCCGTGAGTTCCAGGCGCGCGGGTACAGCGTGCACTGGCTGGGCACCCCGCGCGGCATCGAGAATGAACTGGTGCCCCAGGCCGGCCTGCCGCTGCACCTGATCCAGGTCAGCGGCCTGCGCGGCAAAGGCAAGCTGTCGTTGCTCAAGGCACCCTTGACCCTGGTCAAGGCCGTTCTCCAGGCAAGGCGGATCATTCGCCAGCTCAAGCCGGTGTGCGTGCTGGGCTTTGGTGGTTATGTGACCGGCCCTGGCGGCGTGGCTGCGCGGCTGTGTGGCGTGCCGCTGGTGATCCATGAGCAGAACGCCCGCGCCGGTACCGCCAACCGCTTGCTGGTGCCGCTGTCTGCGCGGGTTTGCGAGGCGTTCCCGAACACCTTCGAGGCCAGCGACAAGCGCCGCACCACCGGCAACCCGGTGCGCCCCGAGCTGTTCCTGGATGCGCCGCGCGCGCCCCTGGCCGAACGCCGGGCACGGCTGTTGGTGCTGGGCGGCAGCCTGGGGGCGGAACCATTGAACAAATTGTTGCCTAAGGCCCTGTCCGAAGTGCCTGCTGCCGTGCGGCCCGAGGTGTTTCATCAGGCCGGCAAGCAGCACGCGCAGATCACCGCCGAGCGTTATCACGAGGCCGGCGTCGAGGCTCAGGTCGAGCCTTTCATCAAGGACATGGCCCAAGCCTATGGCTGGGCCGACATGGTGGTGTGTCGGGCGGGTGCGCTGACCGTCAGCGAGTTGGCGGCGGCAGGCCTGCCTTCGGTGCTGGTGCCGTTGCCTCACGCAATCGACGATCACCAGACCCACAACGCCCAATATCTGGCTCGCGAAGGTGCTGCCTTCCTGATGCCACAAGCGACAACTGGCGCAGCGCAGCTCGCTGAACGCCTGAACGAGGTGCTGATGCAACCCGAGAAACTCAATGTCATGGCAGGTACCGCACGGCGCCTGGCCAAACCTGCAGCAACCAGCACCGTGGTCGATATCTGCCTGGAGGTGGCCCATGGTTGAGAGCCAGAAAGCCATGCCCCAGCCGAAAATGGGTCGTATCCGTCGCATTCACTTCGTCGGTATCGGCGGCGTGGGCATGTGCGGCATTGCCGAAGTGTTGCTGAACCTAGGCTATGAAGTGTCCGGTTCCGACCTGAAAGCCTCGCCGGTCACCGAGCGCCTGGAGTCATTCGGTGCCGAGATCTTCGTCGGCCATCGGGCCGAGAACGCTGCCACTGCCGATGTGCTGGTGGTTTCCAGCGCCATCAACCCGGCCAACCCGGAAGTGGCCACCGCCCTCGAGCGGCGCATTCCGGTGGTACCGCGTGCCGAGATGCTCGCCGAACTGATGCGCTACCGCCACGGTGTGGCAGTCGCCGGTACACACGGCAAGACCACCACCACCAGCCTGCTGGCCTCGGTATTCGCCGCCGGCGGTCTGGACCCGACCTTCGTCATCGGTGGTCGCCTGACCGCGGCCGGCACCAATGCCCAGCTGGGCACCAGCCGCTACCTGATCGCCGAAGCCGATGAAAGCGATGCCAGCTTCCTGCACCTGCAGCCGATGGTGGCTGTGGTCACCAACATCGACGCCGACCACATGGCGACCTATGAAGGCGACTTCAACAAACTGAAGAAAACCTTCGTCGAGTTCCTGCACAACCTGCCGTTCTATGGCCTGGCGGTGATGTGCCTGGACGACCCGGTGGTACGCGAGATTCTGCCGCAGGTGAAGCGCCCGACCGTGACCTACGGTTTCAGCGAAGAGGCCGACATCCGCGCCATCAATGTGCGCCAGCAGGGTATGCAGACCCATTTCACCGTGCTGCGCCGCGACTGCGAGCCGCTGGACGTGTCGGTGAACATGCCGGGCAACCACAACGTGCTCAATGCCCTGGCCACCATCGCCATTGCCACTGACGAAGGCATCACCGACGAAGCCATCGTGCAGGGCCTTTCCGGCTTCCAGGGCGTTGGCCGTCGCTTCCAGGTCTACGGCGAGCTGCCGGTCGAAGACGGCAGCGTGATGCTGGTCGATGACTACGGCCACCACCCGACCGAAGTGGCCGCCGTGATCAAGGCTGTGCGTGGTGGCTGGCCAAGCCGCCGCCTGGTGATCGTCTACCAGCCGCACCGCTATAGCCGCACCCGCGACCTGTACGACGATTTCGTTCAGGTGCTGGGCGATGCCAACGTGCTGCTGCTGATGGAGGTGTACCCGGCTGGCGAAGAGCCCATCCCCGGCGCCGACAGCCGCCAGCTGTGCCACAGCATTCGCCAGCGCGGCAAACTCGACCCGATCTACATCGAACGCGGCGCCGAGCTGGCGCCACTGGTCAAGCCGTTGCTGCGCGCTGGCGACATCCTGCTCTGCCAGGGTGCCGGTGACGTTGGCGGCCTGGCCCCGCAACTGATGAAAAGCCCGCTGTTCGCTGGCGCCAAGCAGGAGAAGTCGAAATGACCAGCGCCTACGACAAGCTGCACTCTACCCTGGACGTGAAAGCGTTTGGCCGCGTTGCCGTGCTGTACGGCGGCAAGAGTGCCGAGCGCGAAGTGTCGCTCAAGTCCGGCGCCGCCGTGATCGATGCGCTGACCACCGCCGGTGTGGACGTCGTTGCCATCGACGTCGGTGACGACCTGCTCGACCGCCTGCAGAACGAGAAGATCGACCGCGCCTTCATCATCCTCCACGGCCGTGGCGGTGAGGATGGCAGCATGCAGGGGCTGCTGGAGTGCCTGGGCATCCCTTATACCGGTAGCGGCATCCTCGCTTCGGCCCTGGCCATGGACAAGCTGCGTACCAAGCAGGTGTGGCAGAGCCTGGGCATTCCTACCCCGCGCCACGCGGTGCTGGCGAGTGAAAGCGATTGTTTGCAGGCCAGTACGGAACTGGGCTTCCCGCTGATCGTCAAACCCGCCCATGAAGGCTCTAGCATCGGCATGGCCAAGGTGAACAGCGCCGAGGAACTGATCGCTGCCTGGCAAGACGCTGCCCAGTACGATTCCCAGGTACTGGTGGAGCAGTGGATCCACGGCCCGGAGTTCACCATTGCGGTGCTGCGCGGCCAAGTGCTGCCGCCGATCGCCCTGGGTACACCGCACGTGTTCTACGACTACGACGCCAAGTACATCGCCAACGATACCCAGTACCGCATTCCGTGCGGCCTGGATAGCGCCAAGGAACAGGAACTGATCGACCTGACCGCCCGTGCCTGTGATGCCGTTGGCATCGAGGGCTGGGGGCGGCTGGACGTGATGCAGGACGAGCAAGGCCGGTTCTGGCTGCTCGAAGTAAACACCGCACCCGGCATGACCGATCATAGCCTGGTGCCCATGGCGGCCCGCGCGGCTGGCCTGGACTTCCAGCAACTGGTGCTGGCAATCCTGGCCGAAAGCGTGGCGACGCGAGGTTAATCATCATGCAAGGCGCAATGATACGTCAGCAGCAACCCGTAACCGGCCGTAGCAAGCCGGTGCCGCGTGGTGCCAGCAGGCTGGTGGCCGACGAGCCCGTATCGGCGCGCCTGCCGCGGCCCAGCCTCGGCGGCCTGAAGCGCCTGCTGTGGCCGGTATTGCTGGTGGCAGCAGGCTTCGGTGCCTACGAAGGGGCCATTCGCCTGATGCCTTATGCCGACCGGCCCATCGCCAAGATCGATGTGCAGGGCGACCTCACCTACATCAGCCAGCAGTCGGTGCAGCAGCGTATCGCCCCTTACGTGGCCGCGAGCTTCTTCAGTGTCGACCTGCCGGCGATGCGTGCGGAGCTCGAACAGATGCCCTGGATCGCCCACGCCGAAGTGCGCCGGGTGTGGCCTGACGAGGTGGTCATCCGCCTGGAAGAACAGCTGCCGGTGGCGCGCTGGGGCGACGAAGCCTTGCTCAACAACCAGGGCCAGGCATTCACCCCGCGTGAGCTGGCCAACTATGAGCACCTGCCGCAGCTTGCCGGGCCGCAGCGTGCCCAGCAACAAGTCATGCAGCAGTATCAGGTATTGAGCCAGATGCTGCGCCCCTTGGGCTTTTCCATCGCTCGCCTGGAGCTGCGCGAGCGAGGCAGCTGGTTCCTGACCACTGGCGCGAGCAGCGCCGGGCCGGGCATCGAGCTGCTGCTGGGGCGCGACCATCTGGTGGAGAAGATGCGCCGTTTCATTGCCATTTACGACAAGACACTCAAAGACCAGATCAGCACTATCGCCCGCATTGATCTGCGTTATTCCAACGGACTTGCCGTTGGTTGGCGGGAACCGATTGCACCGACGACGGCCCAACCCGCCGTTGCGAAGAATTAGAGAGAGGCAGGACCATGGCAAACGCGCATAGCGGCAAAATGATCGTCGGGCTGGATATTGGCACCTCCAAGGTGGTGGCGCTGGTCGGCGAAGTGGGCGAAGACGGCACCTTGGAAATCGTCGGTATCGGCACACACCCGTCCCGCGGCCTGAAAAAAGGCGTGGTGGTGAACATCGAGTCGACCGTGCAATCGATCCAGCGCGCCGTCGAAGAAGCGCAGCTGATGGCCGGCTGCCGCATCCACTCGGCGTTCGTGGGCGTCGCCGGTAACCATATCCGCAGCCTGAACTCCCACGGCATCGTCGCCATCCGTGACCGCGAGGTCAGCCTGGCCGACCTGGAGCGGGTACTGGACGCGGCCCAGGCGGTGGCCATTCCGGCAGACCAGCGCGTGCTGCACACCCTGCCGCAGGACTACGTGATCGACAACCAGGAAGGCGTCCGCGAGCCGCTGGGCATGTCTGGCGTGCGTCTGGAAGCCAAGGTTCACGTGGTGACCTGCGCGGTCAACGCGGCACAGAACATCGAAAAGTGCGTGCGCCGCTGCGGCCTGGAAATCGACGACATCATCCTCGAGCAGCTGGCTTCGGCCTATTCGGTGCTCACCGACGATGAAAAGGAACTGGGCGTGTGCCTGGTCGACATCGGTGGCGGTACCACCGACATCGCCATCTTCACCGAAGGCGCGATCCGCCACACCGCGGTCATTCCGATTGCCGGCGATCAGGTGACCAACGACATCGCCATGGCCCTGCGTACCCCGACCCAGTACGCCGAAGAAATCAAGATCCGCTACGCCTGCGCCCTGGCCAAACTGGCGGGCGCTGGCGAGACCATCAAGGTGCCGAGCGTGGGCGACCGCCCACCGCGCGAGCTGTCGCGTCAGGCCCTGGCTGAGGTGGTGGAGCCGCGTTACGACGAGCTCTTCACCCTGATCCAGGCCGAACTGCGCCGCAGCGGGTACGAGGACCTGGTGCCAGCGGGCATCGTCCTCACCGGCGGTACCGCGAAGATGGAAGGTGCCGTGGAACTGGCCGAGGAAATCTTCCACATGCCGGTACGCCTGGGCGTACCGCACAGCGTTCGGGGCCTGAGCGACGTGGTTCGCAACCCCATCTATTCCACCGGCGTGGGCTTGCTCACCTACGGCCTGCTCAAGCAGTCCGAGGACATGGTCCTGACCGGCAGCAGCAACAGCAGCAACAACAGCTATGGCGATGAACCGAAGGCCCCAGTGCTTGAACGCTTCAAGCGCTGGGTACAGGGCAACTTCTAAGTTTCAAAGCAGTAGTGGTAGGCGCAACAACTAGAGAACTGTAAGGAGAGGGAAAATGTTCGAGCTCGTAGACAACGTCCCGCAAAGCCCGGTCATCAAAGTGATCGGCGTTGGTGGTGGTGGCGGCAACGCCGTCAACCACATGGTCAAGAGCAGCATCGAAGGCGTGGAATTCATCTGCGCCAACACGGATGCTCAGGCCCTGAAAAACATTGGTGCACGCACCATCCTGCAATTGGGCACTGGCGTGACCAAGGGCCTGGGTGCTGGCGCCAACCCGGAAGTCGGCCGTCAGGCCGCACTGGAAGACCGTGAGCGCATCGCCGAAGTGCTGCAAGGCACCAACATGGTGTTCATCACCACTGGCATGGGCGGCGGTACCGGTACCGGTGCTGCACCGATCATTGCCGAAGTGGCCAAGGAAATGGGCATCCTCACCGTAGCCGTGGTGACCCGTCCGTTCCCGTTCGAGGGCCGCAAGCGCATGCAGATCGCCGATGAAGGCATCCGCATGCTGGCTGAAAGCGTCGACTCGTTGATCACCATCCCCAACGAGAAACTGCTGACCATCCTGGGCAAGGATGCCAGCCTGCTGTCCGCCTTCGCCAAGGCCGACGATGTACTGGCCGGTGCCGTGCGCGGTATCTCCGACATCATCAAGCGCCCGGGCATGATCAACGTCGACTTCGCCGACGTGCGCACCGTCATGGGTGAAATGGGCATGGCGATGATGGGTACTGGTTGCGCCAGCGGCCCGAACCGAGCACGCGAAGCCACCGAAGCAGCCATCCGCAACCCGCTGCTGGAAGATGTCAACCTGCAGGGCGCCCGCGGCATCCTGGTGAACATCACCGCTGGCCCGGACCTGTCGCTGGGTGAATACTCCGACGTGGGTAGCATCATCGAAGCCTTCGCTTCTGACCACGCCATGGTCAAGGTCGGTACCGTGATCGATCCGGACATGCGTGACGAACTGCACGTGACCGTTGTGGCCACCGGCCTGGGCGCGCGTATCGAGAAGCCTGTGAAAGTGGTCGACAACACCCTGCAGACTGCCCAGCAGGCGTACGAAGCGTCCAACCCGGCGCCAGTTCGTCAGGAGCAGCCAGCCGTGAACTACCGTGACCTGGAGCGCCCGACCGTAATGCGCAACCAGGCCCACGCCGGTGCTGCGGCAGCCGCGAAAATGAACCCTCAGGATGACCTGGATTACCTGGATATCCCGGCATTCCTGCGTCGTCAGGCTGATTAATGGAATTTATCAGGGGTATAAAGGTGATTGGTATTCATCAAAGGTTGGGTCTGTTATCATCCCCAGCCTTTGTTGATACCTGTTCGCAATTTGCGCTGAAGCGGCCAATGCCATGATTAAACAACGCACCCTGAAGAATACCATCCGTGCCACAGGTGTCGGCCTGCACTCCGGGGAGAAGGTTTACCTGACCCTCAAGCCTGCACCTGTTGACACCGGCATCGTCTTCCGCCGCGCCGACCTCGACCCTGTGGTCGAGATCCCTGCGCGTGCGGCCAACGTCGGCGAGACCACCATGTCGACGACGCTGGTCAACGGTGACGTCAAGGTCGATACGGTCGAGCACCTGCTCTCCGCCATGGCGGGCCTGGGCATCGATAACGCCTACGTCGAGCTCTCCGCCTCGGAAGTGCCGATCATGGATGGCAGCGCCGGTCCCTTCGTATTCCTGATTCAGTCTGCCGGCCTGGAAGAACAGGACGCAGCCAAGAAGTTCATCCGCATCCTGCGTGAGGTGACTGTGGAAGAGGGCGACAAGCGCGCCACTTTCCTGCCTTTCGACGGTTTCAAGGTGAGCTTCGAGATCGACTTCGATCACCCGGTCCTCAAGGGCCAGACCCAGAGCGCGGTTGTCGACTTCTCCAGCACCTCGTTCGTGAAGGAAGTCAGCCGCGCCCGCACGTTCGGTTTCATGCGTGACATCGAGTACCTGCGCAAGCACAACCTTGCGTTGGGTGGCAGTGTCGAGAATGCCATCGTGGTCGACGAGACAGGTGTGCTCAACGAAGACGGCCTTCGTTCCGATGACGAATTCGTCAAGCACAAGATCCTCGACGCCATTGGCGACCTCTACCTGCTGGGCAACAGCCTGATCGGCGAGTTCAAGGGCTACAAGTCCGGCCACGCGCTGAACAACCAGCTGTTGCGCAAGCTGATTGCCGAAACCGATGCCTGGGAAGTGGTCACGTTCGAAGATGCCAGTACGGCACCGATCTCGTACATGCGCCCTGTTGCGGCCGTGTAAGTTCGAACACTCTCTCTAGTGTTGTAATCAAGGCCACCTTCGGGTGGCCTTTTTTATTGCTTGTCGCCAGCGTGGGCGGCCAAGCGCTCCAGTGCAGCGCGCAGCTTGGGGTCGGCGATGCCCTCGGCGGTGTCACGCAGGCTTGCCGCGGCGCTGGTTGACAGCTCGGCAGCATGCCCGCCGCGTTTGGCCGGTACCAGGGGCGGCTGCACCTTGTAGAGGATGCGCCGGAGGTTGCCAAAGGCCTCCATGGCCTGCAATGCGGCCAGCAGGCGCTTCTGCTGGTAGCGCAGGCGGGTAGCCCAGTGGCCATCGGTAACCACCAGCAACAAGGTGCCATCGCGCCATGAGGCCACGTGGCAATGCTCGCGGGCAGCCGGTTGCAGCTGGCTTTCCAGCAGGCGCTGCAGGTGTTCCAGGCGTTCGGCCTGGTTCAGCAGCAGGCGCAGCGGGCGCACCTGGCGCAGCAGGGCCGAGGGTGGCTGGGCGGGGGAGGGTTTGTAGGCCATGGGGGTACGCATGAGGTTACAAGATCGGCAGTTTAACACCTGTAGAACCTGTGCTGCCCGCGAAGAGGCCAGCACAGGCAACGCAAGATAAGACTGGTTCTCGATACCTTTCATGTTGCCAAACCTTGAACTCAGGGAAAATGCCCCTATCTAAACTAAGCCCCTGCCAAAGCGCTGTGCCAGCATCGTGGAAATCCACCACTTTCCTCACCATCGTTTCCGGGTAGAATGCTCGTTCGCATGCGGCCTCAGGGCTGCACGGGCGACTCATGGGGCCGCCCTCCATCCCTACGTGTGGAAGATCCTGCCGATATGTTTGCGCCTTTGTTAAAAAAACTTTTTGGAAGCAAGAACGAGCGTGAAGTAAAACGCATGCTCAAGACGGTGAGTATCGTCAATGCCTTCGAAGAGAAGATGGTGGCCCTCTCCGACGAGCAACTGCGGGGCAAGACTGCAGAGTTCAAGGAGCGCCTGGCCAAAGGCGAGACACTGGACCAATTGTTGCCCGAAGCCTTTGCCGTGGCCCGCGAGGCCGGCAAGCGCGTGATGGGCATGCGCCACTTCGACGTTCAGTTGATTGGCGGCATGACCCTGCACGAAGGCATGATCGCAGAAATGCGTACTGGTGAAGGCAAGACCTTGGTCGGTACCCTGGCCGTGTACCTCAACGCACTGTCCGGCAAGGGCGTGCATGTGGTTACCGTCAACGACTACCTGGCCCGCCGTGACGCCAACTGGATGCGCCCGCTGTACGAGTTTCTCGGCCTGTCGGTCGGTATCGTATCGGCCTTCCAGCCGCCGGAAGAAAAGCGTGCTGCCTATGCGGCCGACATCACCTACGGCACCAACAACGAATTCGGTTTCGACTACCTGCGCGACAACATGGCGTTCAGCCAGGACGAGAAGTTCCAGCGTGAACTGAACTTCGCCGTGATCGACGAAGTGGACTCCATTCTCATCGACGAAGCGCGTACCCCGCTGATCATCTCCGGCCAGGCCGAAGACAGCTCCAAGCTGTACATCGAGATCAACCGCCTGATCCCGCGCCTGACCCAGCACATCGAAGAAGTCGAAGGCCAGGTCACTCAGGAAGGCCACTTCACCATCGACGAGAAGAGCCGCCAGGTCGAGCTCAACGAGGCCGGTCACCAGTTCATCGAAGAGATGCTGACCCAGGCCGGGTTGTTGGCTGAAGGCGAGAGCCTGTACTCGGCGCATAACCTGGGCCTGCTCACCCACGTGTATGCCGGCCTGCGCGCACACAAGCTGTTCCACCGCAACATCGAGTACATCGTCCAGGACGGCCAGGTACTGCTGATCGACGAGCACACCGGCCGGACCATGCCGGGCCGGCGCCTGTCCGAAGGCCTGCACCAGGCCATCGAGGCCAAGGAAAACCTGAACATCCAGGCCGAGAGCCAGACCCTGGCCTCGACCACCTTCCAGAACTACTTCCGCCTGTACACCAAGCTGTCCGGCATGACCGGTACTGCCGACACCGAAGCCTTCGAGTTCCAGTCGATCTACGCGCTGAACGTGATGGTCATCCCGCCGAACAAGCCGCTGGCGCGCAAGGACTTCAACGACCTGGTGTACCTGACCGCCGACGAGAAGTACGCCGCGATCATTGCCGACATCAAGGAAAGCATGAAGCAGGGCCGGCCGATTCTGGTTGGTACCGCGACCATCGAAACGTCCGAACACATGTCGAACCTGCTGAAGAAAGAAGGTATCGACCACAAGGTGCTGAACGCCAAGTACCACGAGAAAGAAGCCGAAATCATCGCCCAGGCCGGTGCGCCGGGTGCCCTGACCATCGCCACCAACATGGCCGGCCGTGGTACCGACATCCTGCTGGGCGGTAACTGGGAAGCCGAGGTGGCCGCCCTGGAAAACCCGACCGCCGAGCAGATCGCCCAGATCAAGGCCGACTGGCAGAAGCGTCACCAGCAGGTGATCGAGGCCGGTGGCCTGCACGTGATCGCCTCCGAGCGCCACGAGTCGCGCCGTATCGACAACCAGTTGCGTGGCCGTTCCGGCCGTCAGGGCGACCCGGGTTCCAGCCGCTTCTACCTGTCGCTGGAAGACAGCCTGATGCGTATCTTCGCCTCCGACCGGGTGAAGAACTTCATGAAGGCCCTGGGCATGCAGGCGGGCGAGGCCATCGAACACCGCATGGTCACCAATGCCATCGAGAAGGCGCAGCGCAAGGTCGAAGGCCGCAACTTCGACATCCGCAAGCAGTTGCTTGAATACGACGACGTGGCCAATGAGCAGCGCAAGGTGATCTACCACATGCGCAACAGCCTGCTGGCGGCCGAGAACATTGGCGACACCATCGTCGAATTCCGCAAGGAAGTCCTGGACGCTACCATCAGCCAGCACATTCCGCCGCAGTCGCTGCCCGAGCAGTGGGACGTGGCCGGCCTGGAGGCATCGCTGGCCAGCGACTTCGCCATCAAGCTGCCGATCCAGCAGTGGCTCGACGAAGACGACCACCTCTACGAGGAGACGCTGCGCGAGAAGCTGCTGAACGAGATCACCACGGCCTACACCGAGAAAGAAGACCAGGCCGGCCTCGACGCCCTGCGTACCTTCGAGAAGCAGATTCTGCTGCGTGTGCTGGACGACCTGTGGAAAGACCACCTGTCGACCATGGACCACCTGCGCCACGGTATCCACCTGCGTGGCTATGCGCAGAAGAACCCCAAGCAGGAGTACAAGCGCGAATCGTTCAGCCTGTTCCAGGAGCTGCTGGAGTCGATCAAGCGCGATACCATTCGCGTGCTGTCGCACGTACAGGTACGCCGCGAAGACCCGGTCGAAGAGGAAGCCCGCCTGCGCCGCGAGGCCGAGGAGTTGGCCAGCCGCATGCAGTTCGAGCACGCCCCAGCCCCTGGCCTGGAAGGCGAGCAGCTGAGCGAGGAGGAGGCCGAAGTGGCCGTTGCCTCGGCGCCGGTGCGCAACGAGCAGAAGCTGGGCCGCAATGAGCCTTGCTGGTGTGGTTCGGGCAAGAAGTTCAAGCATTGCCACGGGCAGATCGAATGATCTGACCTGGGTGTTGTAACCTGATACATCCTGGGGCCGCTTTGCGGCCCCGTTTTTTGTACATCCACCGAATTTTCTAGGAGCGCTCTAATGGCTGTTGGTCTTGGTCCTTTGCCCACCCTGCACCCGGTTGCGGGTTTTGAACTCGGCATCGCTTCTGCCGGCATCAAGCGTCCTGGGCGCAAGGATGTGGTGGTCATGCGCTGCGCCGAAGGCTCCAGCGTGGCGGGCGTGTTCACCCTCAACGCGTTCTGCGCGGCACCGGTGATCCTCTCCAAGCAGCGTGTACAGGGTACCGTGCGCTACCTGTTGACCAACACCGGTAATGCCAACGCCGGTACCGGCGCCCCAGGGCTGGCAGCCGCCGAACGCACCTGCGCCAAGCTGGCTGAACTGGCCGGCGTACCCGCCGAATCGGTACTGCCGTTCTCCACCGGGGTGATCGGCGAGCCACTGCCGGTCGAAAAGATCGAAGGCGCGCTGCAGGCCGCCCTCGATAACCTGTCGGAGAACAACTGGGCCGAAGCGGCCACCGGCATCATGACCACCGATACCTTGCCCAAGGGCGCCAGCCGCCAGTTCCAGCACGATGGCGTGACCGTGACCGTGACCGGTATCAGCAAGGGCGCCGGCATGATCCGCCCGAACATGGCCACCATGCTTGGCTACATCGCCACCGACGCCAAGGTTGCCCCGGCGGTGCTCAAGGACCTGATGCTGGACGGCGCCAACAAGTCGTTCAACCGCATCACCATCGATGGCGACACCTCGACCAACGATTGCTGCATGCTGATCGCCACCGGCAAGGCCAACCTGCCAGAGGTCACCGAAGCCCGTGGTGCGCTGTTCGAGGCCTTGAAAAAAGCCGTGTTCGAAGTGTGCATGGACGTGGCCCAGGCCATCGTGCGTGACGGCGAAGGTGCGACCAAGTTCGTGACCGTGCAGGTCAACGGCGGTGGCAACCACCAGGAATGCCTGGACGTCGGTTACGCAGTGGCCCACTCGCCGCTGATCAAGACCGCACTGTTCGCGTCGGACCCGAACTGGGGCCGTATTCTCGCCGCGGTGGGCCGTGCCGGTGTGCCGGAGCTGGACGTGAGCCTGATCGACGTCTACCTGGATAACGTGTGCATCGCCAGCCAGGGCGGCCGCAGCCCCAGCTACACCGAAGCCCAGGGCTCGGCAGTGATGGCCCAGGAAGAGATCACGATCCGGATCGAACTGGGGCGTGGCCAGTGCAGCGAAACCATCTGGACCACCGACCTGTCGCACGAGTACGTGAAGATCAACGCCGAATACCGTACCTGATGCAGTGCTGGGGTCGGGCAACGGCCCCACAATTCCAGAACCAGGAGACGAACCATGAGCGATCACCTGAACTTCGGCGACACGTTGCGCGCCTTGTTGCAGGCTGGCCTGGCGGAGCGTGAAGTGTGAAACGGATTCATGTTGTAGCAGCGGTCATTCGTGGCGCCGATGGCCGCATTCTGATCGCGCGGCGGGCCGCCACCCAGCACCAGGGTGGCCTGTGGGAGTTTCCCGGCGGCAAGGTCGAAGCCGGTGAAAGCGTGGAAGCGGCACTGGCCCGCGAACTGCGCGAAGAGCTGGGTATCGAGGTGAGCCGTTCGCGTGCGCTGATCAAGGTCAGCCACGACTACCCGGACAAGCAGGTGTTGCTGGACGTGCGTGAAGTGCAGGCCTTCACCGGCGAAGCGCATGGCGCCGAGGGTCAGCCGCTGGCGTGGGTTGCCCCGCGCGATTTGCCGCAGTACGAATTTCCCGAGGCCAACCAGCCGATCGTGGCTGCCGCGCGCCTGCCGGACCAGTACCTGATTACCCCCGATGGCCTGGAAGTGCCGCAACTGCTCAAGGGCATCCAGAAAGCGGTTGCCAGTGGCATTCGCCTGATTCAGTTGCGCGCCCCGGACATGTACGACCCCAAGTACCGCGACGTGGCGGTGGATGCGGTTGGGCTGTGTGCGGGCAAGGCGCAGTTGATGCTCAAGGGGCCGCTGGAATGGCTGGGCGATTTCCCTTCGGCCGGCTGGCACCTGACCGCGGCGCAGTTGCGCAAGTACGCCGCCAAAGGTCGGCCGTTTCCCCGCGAGCGGTGGTTGGCGGCTTCCTGCCACTGCGCCGAAGAGTTGGCACTGGCCGAGCAGATGGGCGTCGACTTCGTCACCCTGTCGCCAGTCCAGGCAACCCAGACCCACCCCGAGGCGGCGCCGTTGGGCTGGGACGAAGCTGGACGTTTGCTGGCCGGGTTCAGCAAGCCGGTGTACTTGCTGGGTGGGGTAGGGCCGGGTGAGCGCGAGCGAGCCTGGGAAGCCGGGGCCCAGGGTGTGGCCGGCATCCGGGCATTCTGGCCCGAGGCCTGAGCCATTGGGGCGGCCCTTCGCGACACCGCGCAGGCCGCCCCGAACCTGTCAGCCCTGCGGTTTTTCAGCAGGCTGCCACAACACCTCGGCCACCCCCTGTCGCCGCCCGATGATCCGCGCCGCCACGAACAGCAGGTCGGACAGACGGTTGATGTACGCCAGACCTACCCCTTCCAGTGGTTCCAGCGCATGCAGCTGCTGGCAGCGCCGCTCGGCGCTGCGCGCCAGGCTGCGGCACACATGGGCCTGCGCCACCAGCATCGAACCACTGGGCAGGATGAAGTTCTTCAGCGGCCCCAGCTCTTCGTTCCACACATCGATGACCGCCTCCAGGCGCTCCACTTCTGCCTGGTTCAAGGCCTGGTAGCTGGGCATGGCCAGCTCGCCACCCAGGTCGAACAAGCGGTGCTGACACGGCGCGAGCACCGCAGTGACCTCTTCCAGGCCTTGCTCGGCCAGGCCTGCCAAAAGCACGCCGAGCTGGCTGTTGAGGCTGTCTACCTCGCCAATGGCTTCTATGCGCGGGTGGCTTTTCGGCACCCGCCGGCCGTCGCCCAGGCCGGTTTCGCCCTGATCGCCGGTACGGGTGTAGATCTTCGATAGGCGGTTGCCCATGTCATTGCTCCGGTAAGGTCGGCGCCGCTGCTGCCGGCTGGCCGAGGGGCAGGCGCAGGGTGAAGCACGTACCCTGGCCAGGCGTGGAGTGCACCTCCATCTGCCCCTTGTGGTTGTTGGTGATGATGAAGTACGAAACCGACAGGCCCAGCCCGGTGCCCTGGCCGATTTCCTTGGTGGTGAAGAACGGCTCGAAGGTGCGCTTGCGCACGGCCTCTGGCATGCCGACGCCATTGTCCTCGACCTGGATCTCTGCCCACGGCGGGTTCAGCCGGGTGCGCAGGGTGATCCGCCCCGGCTCGCTCGGTTGCGGGCGCAGGTGGATGGCCTGGGCGGCGTTCTTCAACAGGTTCAACAGTACCTGTTCCAGTTCGTTGGCAGTGCACGGCACAGGCCCCAGTTCAGGGTCGAACTGCCGCACGATGGCCTGCCCCTTGAAGTCGAAACCGATCGCCAGGTCGAAGTCGTTGCCGGCAATTTCCACCGCCTGGTCGATCAGCGCCGGCAACTCGCAAGGCTCCAGCTGTCGGTTGCTGCGGCGGCTGAAGCTGAGCATGTGGGTGACGATCTTCGCGGCGCGGGCCCCGGCCTGCTGAATGCCATCGAGCAGTTGCGGCACTTCGCGGCTGGCCAGGTAGCGGTTGATCATGGCCAGGTCGAGGCCAAGCTCGCTGGCCTGTTCCTGGTTGCGGGGCAGGTCTGCCGACAGGCGTCGGCGGATGTTCTGTACGTTGTGCAGGATGGCGCCCAGCGGGTTGTTGATTTCGTGAGCCATGCCCGCCGCCAGGCCGCCGACCGAGAGCATTTTTTCCGACTGGACCATCATTTCTTCCAGCGACAGGCGCTGGGTGATGTCGTCGATGCGGATCACCACGCCGCGCCCGCCGCCGCCGGTGAGCGGGTAGAAGGTGAGGGCGTAATGGCGCAGCTCGTCGTCCTTGGGCCAGGTGACCCGCTCGATCTTGGCCACCCGGTGCTTTTCCACGGTTTCCTTAAGTTGCGGCAGGAACGGCTTCAGCGGCTCGAAGGCGATGAACACCGGCTGGTTCAGCGCCTCATGCAACGGCGTGCCGGAGAGGACCGTGGCTTCGTGATTCCACTGGGTGACATAGAGCTGTTCGTCCAGGGCAATCAATGCCGAAGGCATCGAGTCGATGATGCTGTTGAGGTAGTTCTGGAAACCGGTGAGTTTTTTCTCGATTTTGCTGCGCACCTGCACTTCCAGTTCCAGCTTGCGGTTGGTATGGCGGGTTTCCTCGGCCAGGCCCTGGGCCTGGTCATAGGCATCCTGGAACTCGTCACGGGCGCGTTTGAGTTGCTGCTCACGGGCCTCGATGCGCGAAAGCATGGTGTTGAAGGCGTCGGCCAGGCTGCCGATCTCATCGTCGTTGCCACGCCGGGCGCGCAGGGCGTAGCTCTCTTCGCGGGTGACCTGGCGGCTGAGTTCTTCAAGCTGGTTGATCGGTTGGGTGATCAGGCGTTTGATCTGGCGCGCAATGAAGATCCACAGCAGGATGCTGAACACCAGGATAGCCAGGCTGGCACTGAGCGTGCCGGTGTAGAACGCGGTGGGCAGCTCGCTGCTGGCCACCAGCAGCAGGTGGGCCGGCGGGTTGGCCTCGCGCGGGATGCGGATCAGTTGGGTGCTGCGAAACTCCATCAGGCGCCAGCCGTCGATGTTGCGAAAGCGCTTGGGCAGGGTTAGCGGGTCGCCATGCTGGAGTTGCGCCAGCATGCGACCGTCACCCCCGTACACGGCTGCCGCGCGCAGCGGGGTGTAGCTGTCCAGCTCCTTGAGCAGGGCACTGGCGGTGTCTGGGGTGTCGCCCGCGCGCTCGGCCAGTTGCGGGTTGGCCACCAGCCGGCCGATGGTCTGCAGGGCCTGGGGTGCCATGCTCTCCTGGGTGATCCAGTAAGCCGCGCTGATGAAGGTGAGGTTGGCCACCAGCAGGATGGTCACCAGCAATACCAGCAGGGCCGCCAGCAGCTTCTGCCCGACCGGGAGGTTTTCCAGGCGATGGCGCAAGGTCATGGGCTAGGCAGTGTCCGTATCCAGGTAATAGGGCTGCGTCAGTCGCAGGGCAAGCCACGTAAGCGCAGGTGTTCGACCAGGCGTTGCAGCAGGTGTTCCAGTTGCGGCAGATGCAGGCCGTGCCGCGCGGCAACCCGGCAGGCATGGCCGAGCAGGTAATGCACCTCGGTGCGTCGGCCTGCGTGCACGTCCTGGTACATGGAAGAGTAGTTGGCTGCGGTGGCCACGATCACCCGTTGCACTTCTTCGTCCAGGCCCTCGGCCGCTTGCGGCTGGCCACAGCGGCGCAGCAGTGCGGCCAGTTCGGTGCACAGGCCATGTACTTCCGCCAGGTGGCCCAGCAAGCCGCCGTTCTGGCAAGCGTGCAGCACGGTCAGCGGGTTGATCGCGCAGTTGAGGGCCAGCTTGCGCCACAGGCGGGTGAGAATATCCACCGTCCATTCGGCAGGGATGCCTGCTTCGTGCAGGTCATCGAACCAGGCCGGCAGCGCCGGGTTGCGCGGGTCGCCCAGCCAGTTGAAGCCATGCCCGGCAAAACGCACCTGCCAGTCGCCTTCGCGGAAGGCGCCTTCGGTGCTGGAGGCGAAAACGCAGCGCGCCTGTGGCAGCAGGTCTGCCACCGCGTCCTGGCTGCCCAGGCCGTTCTGTAGCAGTAGCACGTCTGCGCCCTCGGCAAGGCGTGGTACCAGGCCGGCAATCGCCGGGGCCGCGTCGTAGGCCTTGCAGGCCACCAGCAGGCGATGGATCGGCCCGTCAGCCTGGGCGGTTTCGGCGGGTATGGCGTAGTGCCGGGGCTGTTCTTGCTCGATCAACGTCAGGCCGCCAGCCTGCTCATAGGCCTGCAGCCGTTGCCGATCGCGCAGCACCAGGCGCACTGCCTTGCCCGCGCGTGCCAGGCGGCAAGCCCACAGGCTGCCGAGGCTGCCGGCGCCGAGAATATGCCAGGTGCTGCTCATATGCGTTTCGCAACCCGTTATAATGAGCCCGCATTTTAACCGTCAAACCCGGCGCGCTCCATCTTCAGCCTGAGCGCGCTTTTATTTTGGGAGAACAACCATGCCTTCGTTCGACGTGGTATCGGAACTGGACAAGCACGAAGTGCAGAACGCGGTGGACAACGCCATCAAGGACCTGGACCGCCGTTACGACCTCAAGGGCAAGGGCTCCTTCGAGTTCAAGGACAAAGAGCAGACCGTGATGCTCACCGCCGAGGAAGAGTTCCAGCTCGAAGCCATGCTGGAAATCCTGCGCCTGGCGCTGGTCAAGCGCAAGATCGACGTGAAATGCCTGGAAACCAAGGACCCGTATGCGTCCGGCAAGGAAAAGAAACAGGAAGCCAAGTTCCGCGAGGGTATCGACAAGGACCTGGCCAAGAAGATCGTCGCCACCATCAAGGACGGCAAGCTGAAGGTACAGGCCGCCATCCAGGGTGAGCAGGTACGGGTAACCGGCAAGAAACGCGACGACCTGCAGGAGGCCATTGCCTTGCTGCGGACCAAGGAATTCGAGATGCCGCTGCAGTTCAACAACTTCCGCGACTGATGCGGGTTTGGCCAGGAACCCCCATGGCTCAATGATGTCCATGGGGGCCGGGGCCGTGCGTTAGCGCGGTCTGTTCTACCGTGTACTTGCCGTTCGGCATCAGGAGATGAATATGGATTTGAACGCTGAAGTCGATCAGCTGGTTCGCCAGTCGCAAACCTGGATCCCCTTGATCATGCAATACGGCAGCCGTGTGCTGCTGGCGCTGGTGACCCTGGCGGTCGGCTGGTGGATCATCAACAAGGTCAGCGCCCGCCTGGGCAAGCTGGTCGGCCTGCGCAATGCCGACCTGGCGTTGCAGGGCTTCATCAGCACCCTGGCCAACATCGTGCTGAAGGTCCTGCTGCTGGTCAGCGTGGCGTCGATGATCGGCATCGAGACCACCTCGTTCGTCGCGGCTATCGGTGCCGCCGGCCTGGCCATCGGCCTGGCGCTGCAGGGTAGCCTGGCCAACTTCGCTGGCGGCGTGCTGATCCTGATGTTCCGCCCGTTTCGCATCGGCGACTGGATCGAGGCACAAGGCGTTGCCGGCACTGTCGACAGCATCCAGATCTTCCACACCGTGCTGCGCACCGGTGATAACAAGACGGTGATCATGCCCAACGGCAGCCTGTCCAATGGCATCATCACCAACACCAACCGCCAGCCCACGCGCAAGGTGGTGTTCGATGTGGGCGTGGATTACGAGGCCGATTTGCAGAAGGCCCGCAATGTGTTGCTGGAGCTGGCCCAGGACCCTCGCGTGCTGGCCGACCCCGCTCCGCAAGCGGTGGTGGCGACGCTGGGTGACAGTTCGATCACCGTGTCGCTGCGCTTGTGGACCAAGACCGCCGATTACTGGGATGTGATGTTCATGCTCAACGAGCAGGCGCGTGACCGCCTGAAGGCCGAAGGGATCGACATTCCATTCCCGCAGCGGGTCATTCGGGTGGTGCAGGAAACTGCCGCCCAGTAACAGCGCATCAGCGCCGGGGCTGCACAGCGGCCCCGCTTTTTTCGCCCCGATTACACTTGTTCACAGCAAACCCCTGCAATTTCTGGCATATACCCTGCTCCTGCCTGTCACCCCTGATATGCCATCATGAAACCACTGCTGTACATCACCCCCCTGCGGGCCTTGCTGTTTGGCCTGACCCTGGCCCTGTTCGAACTGCTGACCTATCTGGCCAGTGACGCGGTGATGCCGGCCATGCCGGTCGTGGTCGGCGACCTGAACGCCAGCCCTGAATACATCCCTCATGCCCTCAACCTGTACCTGCTCGGTGGCGTTGTGCTGCAGTGGCTGATCGGCCCGCTGGCAGACCGCTATGGTCGGCGCCCGTTGCTGCTGGCCGGCTGCGCGTTCTTCGGCCTGGCCTGCCTGGCGACCTTCTGGGCCCATGATATTGGCCTGTTCAACCTGTTGCGCCTGTTGCAGGGGATAGGCCTGGGCTTTGTGGTCACGGTCAGCTACCCGGCGCTGAACGAGGCATTCAGCGAGGCGGACGCTGTACGCATGATGGCGCTGCTGGCCAACATCGCCCTGCTGTCGCCGCTGCTCGGCCCGCTGGTCGGGGCCTTGCTGTTGCAGTGGCTGGACTGGCGTTGGCTGTTCGTGGCTTTCGCCGTGGGAGCCGTGGTGTGCTGGGGGCTGCTGTACCGGCTCATGCCCGAAACCCTGGGGGTAGAGCGCCGCGACGGTTCGCGCCTGGCGTTCACGCCGATCCACCTGCTGCCATTGCTGGCAGGCTACGGCCAATTGCTCGGCAACCGCCGCTTTGTCGCGGGCAGCGCCGCCCTGGGCCTGGTCGGGCTGCCGCTGATTGGCTGGATTGGCCTGTCACCGGTATTGCTGATTCATGATGAGGGCCTGACGACCCTGGAATATGCGCTGTGGCAGCTGCCGGTGTTTGGCGGGTTGATCCTGGGCAACCTGATCATCAACCGTATTGCCGACCGCTACCCGTTGCCGGCCCTGGTCCGTGGTGCCCTGTGGCCGTACCTGGCAGGGTTGAGCGTGATGGTGCTGGCGACATGGTATTGGCCGAGCGTGACCAGCTTGGTGGCAGGCATGTCGTTGTATGCACTGGGCCTGGGTGTGGCCAATGCGGTGCTGTACCGCATGACGCTGTTTTCCAGCGAGCAAAGCAAAGGCCTGGTCTCGGCCATGCTGGGGATGATCACCATCGCCCTGTTGGGGCTGGGTGGGGCATTGCTGGCAATGATCGGCGCCGGTGCCAGCTTGCTGCATTTCGCACTGGCGGCGGGGCTGGCGGGCGCGCTGGCGCTGTGGCCGTTGTGGTTTGTGGTGGGCGGCCGGCCGGGGCAAGGGGCCGTGGCTGACTGATCTGCAGTACCTGTGCCTTGTCGATCTGTAACTTGCCAAGGTCGCTATCGTGGCCTGGATGCGGGTCTTCCTGGTGCGACTCAATGCCATGCTCAGGACTGGCGAGCCTTGGCTGGATCTGGTGTTGCCTCAGCCGCAGAGGATGTAGATCAACAGCTAAAATGCAGGACTAGAAGGCCACACGGTTCCTGTGGGAGCGGGCGTGCCCGCGAACACCGGCGCAGCCGGTGCCAGACACCGCGTCGCCTGCTTCGCGGGCAAGCCCGCTCCCACAATGAATCGCGCAGGCTTTTCAAGTTTTGAGAAAGACAGTTGCTCCTACAGGCGGGGCTGGCGGGCGCACTGGCGCTGTGACAGCCACACACAATCGCAATGTGGCTTTTTACCCGCGTTGCCCATCAGGCCGCCGCGCCTGGCTCTGCCAGCGGTTTACCGCGGCCAGCCTCTTGGCGCCACTGCAAGGCGATCAGGATCAGCGTAGGCACGCCCAGCAGGGCAGTAATCAGGAAGAAGTCGTGATAGCCGAACTTCTCCACCATCACCCCCGAGTACCCACCGATCAACCGCGGCAGCAACAGCATGATCGAGCTGAGAAGCGCGTACTGGGTGGCCGAAAACTTCAGGTTGGTCAGGCTCGACAGGTACGCCACGAACGCAGACGTGGCCATGCCGGAGCTGAAGTTGTCCAGTGAAATGGTGACCACCAGCATTTCCAGGTTAGGCCCCATGTCCGCCAGCATCAGGAACAGGATGTTGGTGCCCGCCGATGCCGCGCCACCAATGAACAGGATGGGCATGATGCCGAAGCGCACGATCAGCAGCCCGCCGATACCGGCACCGACCAGGGTCATGATCAGGCCGAAGATCTTGCTGACACTGGCGATCTGGTCTTTGGTGAAGCCCATGTCGATATAGAACACGTTGGCCATCACGCCCATGACCGTGTCCGACATGCGGTAGGTGGCGATCAGGCCTAGCAATAGCAAAGCCTGCCAGCGGTAGCGGGCAATGAAGTCGTTGACCGGGGTCAGCACCGGGGCCAGGCCGCGGCGGCCCAGGCTCGACAGGCACGCCCAGGTCAGCAGCACATAGAGGATCAGGCGCAGGAAGGCGCGGTCTTCGAGCAACAGGTCGAGCGGCGTGGCATCCCCGGAGATGACCGTGGACCAGCCGGTATTGAACATCTGGGTGAAACTGGCGGGCACCGACACCAGCAGGATGATCAGCACGAACACCGAGGCCATCTGGTGCACCAGGCCGTAGCGCGCAGCCGACAGCTGGGTGCGCAGCGGCACCGGCGGTTCGCGCATGACCAGGGTCGTGAACAGCGCGGGCAGCATCATCACCCCGAACATCACGTAGGTACCGGCCCAGGCTTTATGCAGGTAACTGAAGCCGGTAGACCCGAACCACTCGGCGAAGAACAGCGCGCCGGCGGTGGCGAGCAGGGCGGCGACCCGGTAGCCGGCCATGTAGCTGGCGGCCAGGGCGGCCTGGCGCTGGTCGTCGGCGATTTCCAAGCGGTAGGCATCCACCGCGATGTCTTGGGTGGCCGAGGCAAAGGCCACCAGCACGGCCATGGCGATCAACCAGGATAGATGTTGTTGCGGGTCGCACAGGCTCATGCCGACCAGGCCGATCACCACCAGTGCCTGCGACAGCAGCAGCCACGAGCGCCGGCGCCCCAGGCCGCCGAGCAGCGGCAGGCGCCATTGGTCGAGCAACGGTGACCACACCCACTTGAAGGCGTAGGCCAGGCCGATCAGGCTGGCGTAACCAATGGTTTCGCGGGCCACCCCAGCCTCGCGCAGCCACACCGACAGGGTCGAGAACACCAACATGTAGGGCAGGCCGGCGGCGAAACCGAGCAGCAAAAGTACCAGGGTTGACGGGCTGGCATAGGCAGCGAGCGCAGCGCGCCAGGTTTTACGGGGCATGGGCCAACATCTGCCTCAAGTTTTCGAAAACAAAGCGCGCACTCTAACCGCTGTGATCTGTCGGGCGCCAGCCATGGCGCGTCATATCCACACGATTGTTGGTCACATTCACGCCTTCTGCACGCAGCCGCGCCCGTTGTTCATCCCCGGCCGGTGTGCCCAGCGCCAGGCTCAGGCGGCCCCCTGCGCCCAGCACCCGGTGCCATGGCAGGCGGGTTTGCGCAGGCAACTGCCCGAGGGTGCGCCCTACCCAGCGGGCTGCGCGGCCAAGCCCGGCCAGCGCTGCGAGCTGGCCATAGCTCACGACTTTGCCCGCCGGTACTTGGCCAAGCACCGAATACAGTGCCGTTCGTCGACCTTCGGCCGATTCCGGCATGTGCTCAGGTCCCCCAGACATGGCGCCCCCCTTGGGCTGTGGATGAAACCGGACAAGTGGTCAGGTAAATGCGTATTGAACTCAATGCCAGGCTGCCGGTCTGTGCTTGCTCTGGTCGGCGGTAGCTGGATAATGCCCGGCTTTTTTCTTCAAATCGAACCGTATTACGTCTATGCATTCTAGATCCTTGTTGTGCCTGCTCGCTGCTTCCCTGTGCGCCTCACCGGCGTTGGCCGATACCGTGTGGATGAAGAACGGTGACCGGCTCAGTGGCAAGATCAAAGTCTTCGATGGCGGCAAGCTGCTGCTGGAAACGCCCTACGGCGGCTCCATTGCCCTGGACTGGAAACAGGTGCAGACCCTGGAAAGCGACCAGGAACTGCTGGTCAAGCAGGATGCCTACACGGGCGAGAAGGCCAAGTCGCTGAAGGCCGCTGAACCGGGCAAGGTGACCTTGGCCAACGGCGAGGCACCCAAGACCGTGGAGCTGGCCAGCATCGAGCAGATCATGAAGCCCAAGCCCCTGGTCGAAGACTTCGTGTGGAAAGGCAACGTGGATGTGGCGCTGGACTACAAGCGCGCCGAAAACGATACCGACGACTACGATGTCAGCTTCAAGACCACGGCCCGCCACGGCCGCTGGCGGCACAACGCCGAAGGCGAGTACAACCGCGAAACCAAGGACGACGTCACCACCACCGACAACTGGAGTGCCGAATACGCGCTGGACCGCTTCATTACCGAGAAGTGGTTCTGGCAGGGGCGGGCGGAATACAAGCGTGACCGCATCGAAGACCTTGCCCGCCAGCGCACCGTCGGTACCGGCCCGGGTTACCAGTTCTGGGACAACGAGCTCGGCGCATTCTCGCTGGGATCGCTGATCAACCGCACCGACTTCGAGTACCAGGACGGCAGCAAGGACAACTTCTATTCCGCTGCCGTGAAGTGGGACTACACCCGTTACCTGATCGGCAAGAACGTGCAGCTGTTCACCAACGGCGAGCTCGCCAAACCGCTGGGTGGGGTGGCCGACTATTCACTGGATGCCGAGGTGGGGCTGCGCTACAAGGTTACCGAATGGGCTTCGCTCAACCTCAAGGCGGAGCGTGACATCATCAGCGGCACGAGTGAAAGCGATCTGGAGAAGACGCGCTATACCGCGGGCTTTGGCGTGACCTGGTAAACCGCCGGGCCGCACCGCGGCCCCATTGGCACCCGGTGTGATAATGCTTATCTTGTCACCCATCCCGTTTGCCACCAGGAGCCGCACCCAGTGAGTACCAATGCCATTCGCCCAGCCCGGGAACTGCTGCTCAAGGAATACCGCGGCGTGCTCTCGACGCATTCCAAGTCGATGCCGGGCTACCCGTTCGGCTCGGTGGTGCCGTACTGCCTGGACGCTCACGGCAACCCGCTGATCCTCATCAGCCGCATTGCCCAGCACACCCACAACCTGCAAAAAGATCCCAAGTGCTCGCTGCTGGTAGGTGAGCGCGAAGCTGAGGATGTGCAGGCGGTGGGGCGCCTTACGGTCATGGCCGAAGCGCACAAGCTGGTCGAGGCAGACGCCATCGAGGCTGCCGCCGAGCGTTACTACCGCTACTTCCCGGACGCTGCCGGCTACCATAAGGCTCACGACTTCGACTTCTGGGTGCTGCAGCCGGTACGCCACCGCTACATCGGCGGCTTCGGCGCGATCCACTGGCTCGACCAGGTCACCCTGGCCAACCCGTTCGCCGGCACGGCCGAGGCCAGCATGGTCGAACACATGAACAGCGACCACGCCAATGCCATAGCCCACTATGTGCAACTGACCGGCCTGCCGAACCATGCCACAGCGCAACTGGCCGGGGTGGACAGCGAAGGCATGCACCTGCGCATCGGCCAGGGGGTGTACTGGTTACCCTTCCCGCATATTTGCAATACGCCGACACAAGTCCGCGAAGCCCTGGTTTTGCTGGCGCGGGCCGACCAGTGGCCCATGTCGGCAGGGGGCGAGGGTTGAAAAAGCGTGCACTTGCATCCACTTGATGGTCTTAAAGGAAGGTTCTCTTCCGACGAGGAATGCTTTGATGCGTGCTTTTCTACTGTTGCTTCTGCTGTTTCCAGTGCTGGAGCTGTTCGTATTCGTCAAGGTCAGCGCGGCCATCGGTTTCTTCCCGGCGCTGTTGCTGATCATTGCCGGTTCCGCCTTGGGGGTGCTGGTCATGCGTGTGGCTGGCCTGGCCACCGCCCTGCGCGCCCGGGAAAGCCTGCAGCGCGGTGAGCTGCCCGCCGAGGACATGTTCCAGGGCATGATGCTGGCGGTGGGCGGTGGTTTGCTGCTGCTGCCGGGCTTTATCAGCGACGTGCTGGGCCTGCTGTGCCTGCTGCCGTTCACCCGCCATCTGGCCGCGCGCAAGCTGCGCGAACGCGCCGAGGCCCAGGCCATGCGCCAGCGCGCGTTCCAGGACGACCCGTTCCAGGCCCAGCCGCGCGATGGCGGCCACCGGCCGAACGTGATCGAGGGCGAGTACGAGCGCCGCGACAAGTAACCACCGCTTTCCACTACGGGGCCGCATATGCGGCCCCGCGTTTTTTCCGCGAGCTGAAAAATTTTGTAGGGCAAGCCTTGTAATTGGATATGGCGGCCTCATGTATGTGGTCACCGCAAGGTTTCTGGCATTAACGCCAGACATTACTCAGGTGGCTTGCCCTTGGCGGGCTACCTTCCGGCAACGCCGGACAGCCTCAACCCGCCGGTTTCGATACCGGCCGATGAAAACCACAATTTGGGAGAGATCGACAATGAAGCTTCGTCCTCTGCATGACCGCGTAGTCATCCGTCGCAGCGAAGAAGAATCGAAAACCGCTGGCGGTATCGTCCTGCCGGGTTCGGCCGCTGAAAAACCTAACCGCGGCGAAGTCGTTGCTGTTGGCACCGGTCGCGTTCTGGAAAACGGCGAAGTCCGTGCACTGGCCGTCAAGGTCGGTGACAAGGTGGTTTTCGGCCCTTACTCGGGCAGCAACACCGTGAAAGTCGATGGCGAAGACCTGCTGGTCATGGCCGAGAATGAAATCCTCGCCGTTATCGAAGGCTGATTTCCCCGACTTCCCGTTACTCCAAAGAATTTCCAAGGATTAAACGATCATGGCTGCTAAAGACGTAAAATTCGGCGACTCCGCTCGTAAAAAAATGCTGGTTGGTGTCAACGTTCTGGCTGACGCGGTAAAAGCTACCCTCGGCCCGAAAGGTCGTAACGTGGTTCTGGCCAAGAGCTTCGGCGCGCCAACCATCACCAAGGACGGCGTTTCCGTCGCCAAAGAAATCGAGCTGAAAGACGCCTTCGAAAACATGGGCGCCCAGCTGGTCAAGGAAGTCGCTTCCAAGGCCAACGACGCCGCCGGTGACGGCACCACCACCGCTACCGTTCTGGCCCAGGCCATCGTCAACGAAGGCCTGAAAGCCGTCGCTGCCGGCATGAACCCGATGGACCTGAAGCGCGGTATCGACAAGGCCACTGCTGCCGTTGTCGCCGAGCTGAAGAACCTGTCCAAGCCATGCGCCGATTCCAAGGCCATCGCTCAGGTCGGTACCATCTCCGCCAACTCCGACAGCTCCATCGGTGAAATCATCGCCGAAGCCATGGAAAAAGTCGGTAAAGAAGGCGTGATCACCGTTGAAGAAGGCTCGGGCCTGGAAAACGAACTGTCCGTCGTAGAAGGCATGCAGTTCGACCGCGGCTACCTGTCGCCTTACTTCGTCAACAAGCCAGACACCATGGTTGCCGAGCTGGAAAGCCCGCTGCTGCTGCTGGTTGACAAGAAAATCTCCAACATCCGCGAGTTGCTGCCCGTGCTGGAAGCCGTTGCCAAGGCCGGCCGCCCACTGCTGATCGTTGCCGAAGACGTCGAAGGCGAAGCGCTGGCTACCCTGGTAGTCAACAACATGCGCGGCATCGTCAAGGTTGCTGCGGTCAAGGCACCTGGCTTCGGCGACCGCCGCAAGGCCATGCTGCAGGACATCGCCGTTCTGACCGGTGGCCAGGTCATCTCCGAAGAAATCGGCCTGTCGCTGGAAACCGCTACCCTGGAGCACCTGGGTAACGCCAAGCGCGTGATCCTGTCCAAGGAAAACACCACCATCATCGATGGTGCTGGCGCTGACACCGAGATCGAAGCACGCGTCAAGCAGATCCGTGCCCAGATCGAAGAAACCTCTTCGGACTACGACCGTGAGAAGCTGCAAGAGCGTCTGGCCAAGCTGGCCGGCGGTGTTGCCGTGATCAAGGTCGGTGCAGGTACCGAAGTTGAAATGAAAGAGAAGAAAGCCCGCGTTGAAGACGCCCTGCACGCTACCCGTGCAGCCGTTGAAGAAGGCGTGGTCCCTGGCGGTGGTGTTGCCCTGGTTCGCGCCCTGGCAGCCATTATCGACCTCAAAGGCGACAACGAAGACCAGAACGTCGGTATCGCCCTGCTGCGCCGCGCTGTCGAAGCGCCGCTGCGCCAGATCACTGCCAACGCCGGCGACGAGCCAAGCGTTGTCGCTGACAAGGTCAAGCAAGGTTCGGGTAACTTCGGTTACAACGCTGCCTCCGGCGAGTACGGCGACATGATCGAGATGGGTATCCTGGACCCAGCCAAGGTCACCCGTTCGGCGCTGCAAGCTGCTGCTTCGATCGGTGGTCTGATGATCACCACCGAAGCCATGGTTGCCGACCTGCCAGAAGACAAGCCAGCTGCTGGCATGCCTGACATGGGCGGCATGGGTGGCATGGGCGGCATGATGTAAGCCAGCCTTACCCCCTGCACCATGAGAAAGCCCCGGTTCGCGAGAACCGGGGCTTTTTTTATGCTCCTGTGGGCGCCATTGGGCCGCTAAGCGGCCCCGGCTTCAGGCAACGCTGTTTTTGACCGCGGGCACTTCTACCATGCCCCGGCGATACAGCACCAGATAATACGACCCCAACCCGATCAACCAGCAGAACACCGCCGTCCACACGTTGTGCGACAGGAAGTGCGCCCCTTGCAGCATGCGCCCAACGCCAAGCAGCGAACCTGCCAGCAAGGCCACTACGAATGCCGCCCGCGCCAGGCGCGGCTTGCGGTCACGCAACATGAAGAACAGGCCGAACAGGCAGAACCCGGTGGCGGCATGCCCGCCCGGCCAGCACAGCCCGGGCTTGTCGGTAGCCGGCCGTGGTTGCAGCAGCTTGCTGTAGGTTTCGGTACCGCCAAACTGGGTGAGGCTCCAGGGGCACTGCACCTGCGTCACCTTCTTCAGGGGCGTGACAAACGCGGTGGACAAACCCAGCGCCAACACCAGGCAGCCCAGCTCGCGGCGCCAGCCAAATAGGCGCTTTACGAAAAAGCTGGCGGCGAAAGTCAGCAGCGCTATCAGCCCCAGCAGGATCACCCCCTGTTTGACCCGGTCATGCAGGATGTTTTCCAGCCAATAACTGTGACGGCCAATGAACTGCCCGGCTACAGGGTCGAAGAACAGCTTGGCGAGGTCCATGTCGATCGACGTCAGCTCCAGCAGAATCAGGGCCAACGCGGTCGCCAACGGAATACCCAGGTACAGCCAGTAATTGATCGGGCGAGGGCGGGTTGCTTGCTGCATGGCGGCTCCAGGGCGGAAAAAAGATCGGCCATTGTCGTCGGCCCGCTATCCTGTGTCCGTGAAGGATCAGTGAAAAAACCGTCAAGTGCGGTGAATTTTTCCGGGGGCTGGCACCCTGCAGGCATAGGCCGTAAGCTGCGCCTGCCGCGCACCACAGCGAGAAGCGCCGCACAGGAGAAACCGATGCGCATTCTTTTGGTTGAAGACAACCGCGATATCCTGGCCAACCTGGCCGATTACCTGGGCATGAAGGGCTATACCGTCGACTGCGCCCAGGATGGCCTGTCCGGGCTGCACCTGGCTGCCACCGAGCACTATGACCTGATCGTGCTCGACATCATGTTGCCCGGTATCGATGGCTACACGCTGTGCAAGCGCCTGCGCGAAGACGCCCGCCGCGACACGCCGGTGATCATGCTTACCGCTCGCGACCAGTTGGACGACCGCCTGCAAGGCTTCCGTTCCGGGGCCGACGACTACCTGCTCAAGCCTTTCGCCCTGTCCGAGCTGGCGGCACGCATCGAAGCCGTGCTGCGCCGGGCCCAAGGCGGCGGGCGGCGCAGCCTGCAGGTGGCTGATCTGAGCTATGACCTCGACACCCTGGAGGTCACCCGCCAGGGCCGCATGCTCAAGCTCAACCCGGTCGGCCTCAAGCTGTTGGCCGTGTTGATGCAGAAGAGCCCTCATGTACTGCGCCGCGAAGTGCTGGAAGAAGCCCTGTGGGGGGACGACTGCCCCGACAGTGACAGCCTGCGCAGCCATGTGCACCAACTGCGCCAGGTGATCGACAAACCGTTCGAAAAACCACTGCTGCATACCGTCCATGGCGTCGGCTATCGCCTCGCCGAGGGTCGTGATGGAGTTTAAGCAAAGCCTTGCCCAGCGCATCATCATCGCCTTTGCCCTGATGAGCGCGCTGGTGGCCGGTGCCTTCGCCTTCGGTATCGTCGGCACCGTGCACCTGGTCGAAGAGCGGCTGATTTCATCGGTACTGGGCGGTGACTTGCAGCGCCTGCTGCGCATGGACAGCGTCAGCGACTGGAGCCACCGCCCGCGCCCCGACCAGTTGTTCTACTTCAGCGGCGGGCGGGACGACTTTGAGCTGCCCAAAGACCTGCGCCATCTGGACCGTGGCTTCCACGAAGTGTTCCGCGACCAGCTTTCCTACCACGCGATGGTCGAGATCGTCGATGGCCGCCGCTATGTATTGCTGCAGGACCAAAGCGACTTCGAGGAGCGCGAGCGTGTGCTGTTCGCGGTGGTGCTGGTGGGCTTCGTGCTCAGCCTGGTGCTGGCGGTGATCCTGGGCTGGCTGGTGGCGCGGCGGGTGATGGCACCGGTGATCCGCCTGGCGCGGCAAGTTCGCCACCGTGACCAGCTGCTGGGCCTGGCGCCGCCGTTGGCGCCGGACTATGCGGCGGACGAAGTTGGCCAGCTGGCGGTGGCGTTCGATGACACGCTGGGCCGCCTGCGCGATGCGCTGACCCGTGAACGGCTGTTCACCAGTGACGTCAGCCATGAGTTGCGCACCCCATTGATGGTGCTGGCCACGTCCTGCGAGCTGCTGCAGGAAAACCCCAACCTCGACACCCGCGCGCGCAGCCAGGTGGAGCGCGTGGCGCGGGCAACCGAAGAGATGCGCGAGCTGGTCAAGACCTTCCTGATGCTGGCCAGGGCGCAACGTGATGAAGGCGCAGTAGCCTCCCGGGCGACCCTGCGCGAAGTGGCCAACGAGCTGATCGGGGTGTGGCGCGACACCATCGAACAGAAGGGCCTGACCCTGTATTTCGATGGCCAGGCCAGTGCCAGCGCAGTGCTGTACAACGCGACCTTCCTGCAGTCGGTGATGGGCAACCTGCTGCGCAATGCGGCGCACTACACCGATGCCGGCTACATCCGCCTGAGCCTGGAAAGCAATGGCTTCAGCGTGGAAGACAGTGGCGTGGGCATACCGGAAGAACAGCGCAAAGCCATGTTCAAGCCGTTCGTGCGCGGTGACGAGCGGCGCGGCGAGGGCCTTGGGCTGGGCTTGTCGCTGGTGCAGCGCATCTGCGACGACCAGGGCTGGCGGGTGACCTTGACCTCTTCTGTACCCCATGGCTGCCGTTTCCATGTCGACTTGAGCAATACGCGGGTGAAAGAAGAGCCGGACGTCGTGGCTGGGTAATGTGTTGTTACACGTGTTACCGTGGCCAACACTTTTTTCACATCAGCATGACCTGATTCCTACGCGCATTTACCTAATGTGAGCGCAATGGAATCAGGAGATGCTCAATGCGTAGCCCTATCAAGCTTGAATTTTCCGAGAAGTACGACAAAGACCATGCCCGAGAGTATTTTCTCAAGCACCAGGATGGCTTGGCCCGCCGGCTGTCTCACAAGCGAGATGAGCAGCTGGCCCGCCGCGCACTGGCGCTGGCGGGTGAGCCTGGCCTGGTCCTGGACTTGCCCTGCGGCGCTGGTCGTTTCTGGCCGCTGCTGGCAGAAAAGAACAACCGGGTCATCATCGGTGCCGATAATTCCCAGGCGATGATCGACACCGCCTGTGCTGCGCAACCGCCAGAAGTGGTCGCGCGGGTACGGCCTTTGCAGACATCGGCATTCGACATCGACTTGCCAGACAACTCCGTCGACAGCATTTTTTGCATGCGGCTGTTTCACCATATTGGCGAGGCAGCCCACAGAAAGAAAATTCTTTCTGAATTTCAACGAGTTAGCCGTGATAGTGTGATCTTGTCACTGTGGGTGGACGGCAATTTCAAGGCTTGGCGGCGCAGGAAACTGGAACAGCGCCGCAGCACCAAAGCCGAGCAGAACCATTACCAGAACCGGTTTGTGTTACCGGCCGACACGGTCGAAGAAGAATTCCGCGCCGCCGGTTTCAGGATCCAGGAACGCCTCGACTTCCTGCCGTTCTATGCCATGTGGCGGGTTTATGTATTGCGTAAGGGGTAGTGTTTGATGGCTGTAGCCCAGAATGGGGAGTCGCGCTTCGATTTTTACTGGCGCCAGCAAGGCGAGTGGGTAGAGGAGCCTAACCAGCGCCGGGGTGGCGAAAGTGGTGTGCAACGGCTCAACGATGCCAACGGCAAACTGCTGTATGCAAAGCGTCAGGTCGGGCATATTTATCGCAGCCTGTTGCACCCCTTCGGCCGGCCAACCGTGCTGCGTGAACTCGATGCGCTGAACAGCTTCGAGCAACTCGGGGTGCGTGTACCGCGCCTGGTGTTCTGTGGTGCCCAGCGCGATGCCGACCACCAGTGGCGGGCGCTGCTGGTCAGCGAAGCACTGGACGGATTTGTGGAGCTGGACACCTGGCATGCCCAAGGTGCCCGAGACCGTTACCCACAGGTGGTCCACGAGCGCATGCTCAAGGACCTTGCCGAAAACCTGGCGCGCATGCACCTGGGCCATTGGCAGCACGGCTGCCTGTACGGCAAGCATGTGTTCGTCAAGGTGCTGGGCGAGGGCGAGCAAGCCCGTGTCGAAGTGGCGCTGCTCGACCTCGAGAAGTGTCGGCGACGTTTCAGTTGCCAGCGCGCGGCGGGTAACGACCTGCGCCAACTGCGCCGCCATTCGTCGCTCAACGAGGCGGAATGGCAGACGCTACTCTACTTTTACAAGGTGGCGTTTGGCAGCGCTGTCAAAGGGTTAGGGTAATGAAACTAGAAATAGCTCGAGCTTTGTTCCTGGTAGCGGGCCTGGCGGTGACCACTGTAGCGGTGGCTGCCTGGGAGGAGCCGAGGCCAACGGTATTCAGCAAGGCTGAGATGGCCGCCCAGTGCGCACTGCCGCGGGACGTGAAACCGCAGCAGAAGGCCAGGGTAGAGCCGGATCAGGATCTGTTGCTGTTGCTGTTCGGCCTGCGCCAAGGGTTGCGGCCATTTGGTTGAAACCGGTGTAGCTGTACATGCCAGAGGCCTCGCAAGCGCGAGGCCTCTGGCGTTTCTGCAGGTGGCCCTCGGTGGGCGGGTTTCAGGCGGCAGCAGGTTCCTTGGCCACCGTCTTGTGCGCCAGCAGGGTGTAGATACAAGGCAGCACGAACAGGGTGAACAGCGTGCCGATCGACATGCCGGTCGCGATCACGGCACCGATGTCGAAGCGGCTTACCGCCCCGGCCCCGGTCGCGAGGATCAGCGGCACCATGCCGAACACCATTGCCGCCGTGGTCATCAGCACCGGCCGCAGGCGAATCGCCGCTGCTTCTTCGATTGCCTCGCGCGCGCCCAGGCCAAGCTCATCACGTAACTGGTTGGCGAACTCGACGATCAGGATGCCGTGTTTGCTGATCAGCCCGATCAATGTCACCAGCCCGACCTGGGTATAGATGTTCATGCTCGACAGGCCCAGGAACAGTGGCAACAGCGCCCCGCAGATCGACAGCGGTACCGTTACCAGGATCACCAGCGGATCCCGGAAACTTTCGAACTGGGCCGCCAGGACCAGGAAGATGATCGCCAGTGCCAGGCCAAAGGTCACCCACAGTGCGCTGCCTTCCTGCACGTACTGGCGGGCCACGCCGGCATAGTCGAAGGCGAAACCTTCCGGTGCCTCTTCGCGGGCGATGTCCTGCACGGTCTTCAGCGCTTCGCCCAGGCTGACCATCGGTACGCCTTGAATGATCGCCGAGTTCAACTGCTGGAACTGGTTGAGCTGCCGCGGGCGAGCGCGGTCGGTGAGGGTGACCAGGGTTGCCAGCGGCAGCAGCTTGCCCTGGTCGTTCTTCACGTAGTAGTTGTTCAGCCAACCGGGGTTGTCGCGGTATGCGCGCTCGGCTTGAGCAATGACCTTGTAGCTGCGCCCGTCGAGGGTGAAACGGTTGATTTCGGCTTCACCCAGCAAGGTGGCCAGGGTACTGCCGAGGACGTCCATCGATACCCCCATTTGCGCCGCCTTGGCCCGGTCGATATCGACCACCACCTCGGGTTTGTCAAAGGCCAGGTCGATGTCGAGGAAGGCGAACTTGCCCGATGCCTGGGCCCGAGCCTTGATGCGCTGGGCCACCTCCAGCAGTGCCGGATAGTCACCTGCGGTGTTGATCACGAACTGGAACGGCAGGCCTTCGCCGGTGCCGGGCAGCGACGGTAGGTTGAAGCCGAAGATCTGCAGGCCGGCGACCTCTTCCAGCTTGGCCTGTACCAGTGGCAGCAGCTCCATTTGCGTACGCTCGCGCTCGTTCCAGGGCTTGAGCAGGAAGCCACCGATGCCGCTTTGCACGCCATTGAAACCGTTGATCTGGAACGACGAATAGTATTCGGGGAAGGTCTTGAACAGTGGGGTGAACTGGTTGGTGTAGGCGTTGAGGTAGTCAAGGTTGGCTGGCTGCGGGGAACTGCTGATCATGAAGATCACCCCCTGGTCCTCGTTGGGGGCCAGTTCGTTCTGGGTGAACTTCAGCAGTAGCGGAATCAGGCACAGGATGATCACGGCAAACACCAGTACCACCGGCCGGCTGTCGAGCGTACCGTGCAGCAGGCGCTGGTAGCGTACCTTCAGGCGCGCGAACTGCCGATCGAGCCAGTGGGCCAGGCCGCTGGAATTCTGCTCGCGGCGCAGCAGCAGGGCGCACATCATCGGTGACAGGGTCAGGGCGACGATACCGGAAATGACGACTGCGCCGGCCAGGGTCAGGGCGAACTCTTTGAACAGTGCCCCGGTGAGCCCGCTAAGAAAGCCGATGGGCGCATACACCGCTGCCAGGGTGATGGTCATCGACACCACCGGCATGGCGATCTCGCGCGCGCCTTCCAAGGCTGCATCGAACGGCGACTTGCCTTCTTCGATATGCCGGTGAATGTTTTCCACCACCACGATCGCATCGTCCACCACCAGCCCGATGGCCAGGACCATGGCCAGCAGTGTGAGCAAGTTCAGCGAGTAGCCCATCATCTGCATGAAGAACAACACGCCAATCATCGACAGCGGAATGGTCACCACAGGGATCAGCACCGAGCGCAGGGCGCCAAGGAACAGGAACACCACTAGGATGACGATCAGCACCGCTTCGCCGAGGGTCTTGATCACTTCGTCGATGGAGGCCTGGATGAACAGCGTGGCGTCGTAGGCGATAGACACCTTCAGCGCCGAGGGCAACTGGCTTTCCAGGTCGGGCATGACCCGCCGTACTTCCTTGATCACCTCCAGCGGGTTGGCGGCGGGCGTGGCCTTGATGCCGATGTACACCGAGGGCGTGCCGTCGAATGAGCTGACGGTGTCGTAGTTCTCCGCCCCCATCTCCACCCGCGCCACGTCACCGAGCAGTACGCGGCTGTCGCCACTGGTCTTGACCGGCAGGGCGGCGAACGCCTCGGCTGACTTCAGCTCGGTGCTGGCGTTGATGCTGGTGACCACGTATTCGCCTTTGACTTCGCCGGCAGCGGACAGGAAGTTGTAGCGGCGCACGGCGTCGGTCACGTCGCTGGCCGCCAGGCCGAAACCGGCCAGTTTCACCGGGTCCAGCCACAGACGCATGGCAAATACCTGGTTACCGAGGATTTCTGCCTCGGCCATGCCGGGTAGCGTGGCCAGCTTGGGCTGGATCACCCGTGACAGGTAGTCGGTGATTTGCGGGTTGCTCATCTGTTCGCTGTAGAAGCTAATGTACATCAGCGCCGAAGCATCGGCGGCTTCCTTGCTGAGTACCGGGTCTTCGGCGTTCTGCGGCAGTTTGTTGCGCACTTCGTTGGCCTTGGCCAGCAGTTCGGTGAACAGCCTGTCGCTGTCGGCACCGATGCGCGCGTAGATGGATATGACGGAAAAATTCTGCCGGCTCACCGAGGTCATGTAGTCGATACCTTCGGCGCTGGCCAGGCTTTGCTGCAGCGGCTGGGTGATGTAGCCCTGGATGGTTTCGGCGTTGGCCCCGGGGTAGGCCGTGGTGACGGTGATCAGGGCGTTTTCCATGCGCGGGTACTGGCGGATCTGCAGCGTGTGCCAGGCCTGGATACCCAGCAACAGGATCAGCAGGCTGACCACGCTGGCCAGCACCGGGCGACGGATGAACGGGTCGGTGAACGCCATGCCAGCCTCCAGTCAGTCCTTGGTCGCGGCGCCCGGGGCGGGCTTGACGGCCTGGTCCTGGCCGATTCGGATTGCGGCGCCGGGGGTCAGCTTCAGCTGCCCGGCAGTGACTACCTGTTCCCCGGCCTGCAACCCTTTGCTGACCACCACCACGCCGTCACGGCGCTCGCCGGTCTGCACCGTGCGCTGTTCGGCGACCCATTGGGGCTGGCCCTGTTCATCGTGCTGCGGCTTGCCGTGCTGGTCCTTTTTCGCGGTGGCGACATATACCGAGTTGCCGTACAGGGTGTAGGTAATGGCACTTTCCGGCACCACCACCTGCAACTGCGGATCGGGCAGCAGTACCTGCAGGCTGGCGAACATGCCCGGCAGCAATTTGCCGTCGGGATTGGCCAGGGTCGCGCGCACCAGCAGGTTTCGCGTGGTTTCATCGACCTTGGGGTTGATGGCGCTGAGGCGGGCGGGGAAGGTCTGGTCCGGGTAGGCAGCCACTTGCACCAGCACCTGCTGGCCGAGGCTCAGCCGGGGCAAGGCCTGTTCAGGCACGTTGAAGTCTACGTACAGGCCGGAGGTGTCCTGCAGGGTCGCGATGACGGTGCCTGGCGCCAGATAATCGCCGACATCCACCTGGCGGATGCCCAGGGTGCCACTGAAGGGCGCGCTGATGCTTTTCTTGTTCTTCGAAGCCTTGAGCTGCTCGACCACCGCCTGGTTGCGCTGGTACTGGGCATTGAGGCGGTCGTATTCGCCACGGGAGATCGCCGAGTCGCCCACCAGTTGCCGCCCGCGGCCGAAGTCGACCTTGGCCAGGCCCAGGTCGGCCACGGCGGTGCCGAGCAATGCGGTTTCCTGGTCATCGTTGAGCCGCAGCAGCAGCTGCCCGGCCTTGACCGTTTGCCCAGAGTCGAAATACAGGGCCTTGACGATGCCTTCGACCTCCAGGCTCAGCTCGACACCCTGCAGCGCCTTGAGGCTGCCGACCGCGGGCAGGCGCTGTTGCCACTGGCGTTGTTCGGCCAAGGCTGCCGCCACGGTGATAGGCGGCTTGGGGGCAGTGAACATCTGGATCTGCTGGTAGATCGAGAAAGCCTTGTAGCCCCCCAGGGCCAGCACGATCAGCAGAACCACGGCCAACATGATGAGCATGCGGCGGCGCAGCATAGGTCCGGTTCCTTGGATGCAGTTGTTATTCGTTCTGGCACGACAACGGGCGACCCTGCCCACGTGTGGATGGGGGAAGTATTGACTGTTTTTTGTCTGAAGGGGAGTAAATTGTCTGCACCGGCCCTATCGCTGGCTTGCCAGCTCCCACAGGGATCGCCTCAGGGCTGATAGATGCTGTGGCGAGCAGCTGGCAAGGGTAGCCGCAGTATCTTCAGCGCCTGTGAGATCGAGCGCCGCCCGCGCGGCGCATCGCGAGCTGCGCTCG
>NZ_RHQO01000140.1:0-1274 GCF_003935475.1 Pseudomonas sp. p99-361
GGCGTCCCCTAGGGGACTCGAACCCCTGTTACCGCCGTGAAAGGGCGGTGTCCTAGGCCACTAGACGAAGGGGACACGCTGCTGGCATCGCTGCCTGCTTTCACTCCCTGCCGCGTTTCGCTGTGTGCTTTACGCTGCAAGTGGCGCGCATTCTATGGATGCTTGATACAGGCGTCAACCCCTTTGTAGAAATTTATTTAAATCAATGACTTCCGGGTGGGTTGGAGTGCAGATGCGGGCTGGCTTGTCGATATAGAGAACGGGTTTGCCTGTGCCGCTATTCGCTCCGAGGCAAACTCACTACACTCAACGCTGTAATTCTTCTTCAATGAGGCATTAACGGTGACACCACTTCTGATCACCCTGCTCATCGTAGCGGGTATCGCGTTGCTGATCGTGATCGGCTACCTCAACAATGTGGTCGAGAACGGCAAGCTGGAGCGCGCCCGCCTGAAGATCGAACTGGCCGACCGCCTGCGCCGCTGCGGCGAAATCACCGAGACCTTCCCAGGCCAGTTCATGACCCCGGCGCTGAAGCTGCTGCTGACCCGCCTGGAGCTCAACCTCAACCAGCGCCAGCTGGCGGTGGACAAGCACAATGCCCAGTTGAAGGCACGCATGGCCGAACTGGAAGGGCTGATCGCCCTGGGTGAAAAGATCCCGGTGAACAACCCGCCCAACCCGATCCAGACCGAGGTCAAGGCCAAGGATGTGCGCTTCTTGCTGGAAGCACTGCACAACCAGGTGACCCGGGCCGCGCAAGAGGGCTTCCTGCCTGCGCCGGAGGCCAAGCACTGGGTCAAGGAGATCCGCCACATCCTGGTGCTGCTGCATATCGAGTTCTTCAACAACCTCGGCCAGCAGGCCCTGCAGAAAGGCCAGCCAGGCCAGGCACGCCTGGCATTCGAGCGGGGGGTGCAGTACCTGCGCAAGCAGCCGGAGCCGAAGGTGTATGAAGAGCAGCTGACGTACCTGGAGAAACTGCTGGGCCGGGCCAACGCCCAGGTGCTGGACCAGATGGAACCGGCCGAGGACGAACACAACGAACTGACCCAGGGCCTCAAGACCGATGAGGACGAGACCTGGAAGAAGAAGGTGATGTACGACTGATCCGGAATTTGTTGTGGATTTGATGGCCCTATCGCCGGCAAGCCAGCTCCCACAGGTTACTGCACAGGTCTTCGAGCCTGCGGTTACCTTGTGGGAGATTCTATGGTTCCTGGCAAGGGTAGCCGGAGCATCTTCAGCGCCTGTGAGATCGAGCGCCGCCCGCG
>NZ_RHQO01000141.1:0-1169 GCF_003935475.1 Pseudomonas sp. p99-361
CTCTACTGGAGACAGCTGCATAGCACTGCTGTGTCGGCGTTTAGGGTTATAGAACATCTCGATGTAATCGAAAATATCACTTCGGGCTTCTTCACGGGTTGTGTAGATCTTTCGTCGGATTCGCTCTCGCTTCAAAAGCTGGAAAAAGCTCTCGGCTACGGCATTGTCGTGGCAGTTTCCCCGCCGGCTCATGCTGCTGATTACATTGTTGGCCTTCAAAAAGCTTTTCCAATCCGAGCTACTGAACTGACTGCCTTGATCTGAGTGAATCATAACTTGCTGCTGAGGCTTGCGTCGCCAAACAGCCATCAACATCGCGTCGATAGCCAGGTCGCTGCACATCCTTGGCTTCATTGACCAACCAATTACTTGGCGTGAGAACAGATCCAGCACTACCGCGAGGTAGAGCCACCCTTCATAGGTGCGGATGTAAGTGATATCTGTCACCCAGACCTTGTTCGGCTCACTTACCTTGAACTGCCGCGCGAGGTGGTTGGGCGAGGCCACTGTTGGTTTTCCACCATAGAACCCTGGACGCCGCCGATAGCCCGTTTGAGAACGCAGCCCCTCCGCCTGCATCAAGCGCCTGACTCGATTTCGGCCGCATTCCTCTCCCAGCTCACGCAGGTCATCGTGAATTTTGCGGTAGCCGTATACACCTCCGCTTTCCAGCCAAGCGTGTTTGATCAAGCCAAGCAGACGTTGATCTTCTTTTGCTCGGGCAGATTGAGGCTCGGCCAGCCAGGCGTAATAGCCGCTGGGGTGCACCTTGAGGGTTTGGCAAAGGCGCCGCACCGGGTAATCAGTCGAGTGCTTCTTGATGAAGGCGTACTTCAGCCGCACTCCTTGGCAAAGTACGCGGCGGCCTTTTTTAAGATGTCTCGCTCTTCCGTCACGCGCTTGAGTTCAGCGCGTAGCTTGCGCAGTTCGGCCTGCTGATCGTCGTCTTGCTGACGCTGCTCTTGGGGCTTGCTGTAGACCTTGATCCAGGCGTAAAGACTGTGCACGGACATGCCCAGGCGTTGGGCGACATCGGCGACAGGTTTGCCTTTCTCGGTCACTTGCTTGACCGCTTCGATCTTGAATTCTTCGGGGTAACGCTGACGACTCATGGCACCTCCTATTTGGGCCTCATTATGAGGCTTGGAGGTGTCTACGAAACCAGGGGC
>NZ_RHQO01000142.1:0-1124 GCF_003935475.1 Pseudomonas sp. p99-361
TTGTCCAAAGCCTTGTTCAGGGTGACGGTGAAGGTTGGTTCGGTTGCTTCGTTGACCGAAACTTGATCGGCCACGATGCTGACCTTGACCAGATCGCCTTCATTATTGCCACCTGGGTTACCTGGAGTGCCTGGCTCATCGGTAACTACTGTGCTGACAGTATCTTTGCCCAGGTTCAGTTGTTCGAACTGATCGGCGCCGGCACCTTCGACTTTGGTCAGGCCTTGGGTAATGGTCACCGGATCGTTGACGTAGACGTTGTCTGGCGCAGTGACAGTGGTGGTGCCGACCGATTCACCGGCTTTGACCGTGACGATGGTACCGTCGGTCAGGGTGAAGGTCAGACCTTTGTGGTTGGTTACTGGCAGGCTTGGATCAGCGCTGACCAGAGTCACGGTGTAGGTGATCTTGCCGCCTTCAGCGACGGTAGTGTTGTCTACCGACAGCTCAGCTGTAACCGGACTCTGAGTATCGGTCACAGCTACGGACGCAGGCTGACCGATCTGCAGGTTTTCCAGCTGCTCGCCGACGACTTCCGCCTTGGTGATGCTGACGGTGATCTTGCCTTCATCCTTGAACACGTCATCGCCCTGCGCCGGTGCGGCGTAGGACTTGGTGGTCTCACCTGCCGCGAAGGTCAGGGTGGCACCAGTGCTCAAGGTCACGGTGAACGGCTTGTCGAGCGCCTTGTTCAGGGTGACGGTGAAGGTTGGTTCGGTTGCTTCGTTGACCGAAACTTGATCGGCCACGATGCTGACCTTGACCAGATCGCCTTCATTATTGCCACCTGGGTTACCTGGAGTGCCTGGCTCATCGGTAACTACTGTGCTGACGGTATCTTTGCCCAGGTTCAGTTGTTCGAACTGATCGGCGCCGGCGCCCTCGACCTTGGTCAGGCCTTGGGTAACGGTCACCGGATCGTTGACGTAGACGTTGTCTGGCGCAGTGACGGTAACCGAACCGGTGGCCTCGCCTGCCTTGACGGTCACAGTGGTTCCGTCTGTCAGGGTGAAGGTCAGGCCCTTGTGGTTGGTCACTGGCAGGCTTGGATCAGCGCTGACCAGAGTCACGGTGTAGGTGATCTTGCCGCCTTCAGCGACGGTGGTGTTGTCTACCGACAGTTC
>NZ_RHQO01000143.1:0-1046 GCF_003935475.1 Pseudomonas sp. p99-361
AACCTGCGGCTGGATCACCTCCTTAATCGACGACATCAGCCTGCTGATGAGCTCCCACACGAATTGCTTGATTCATTGTAAAAGACGATCAAGACCCAAAGTTATACCATTAGGTCTGTAGCTCAGTTGGTTAGAGCGCACCCCTGATAAGGGTGAGGTCGGCAGTTCAAATCTGCCCAGACCTACCATTTTTGGTTGGAATGTTGAGCGCCCCATGCCTCTGGATAAAGAGTGGTGAGGACGGCTCTTCTGCAGTTAAAATCTGCCCAGACCTACCATTACATGGTTCAGCCGTAGAATACGGGGCCATAGCTCAGCTGGGAGAGCGCCTGCCTTGCACGCAGGAGGTCAGCGGTTCGATCCCGCTTGGCTCCACCACTTTCTGCGGTAGATGTTGCTCCTGCTCAGAAATTAGAAATGAACATTCGTCGATGAATGTTGATTTCTGACTTTTGTCAGATCGTTCTTTAAAAATTCGGATATGTGATAGATATAGACTGACACGCACTTTCACTGGTGTGTGATCAGGCTAAGGTAAAATTTGTGAGTTCTGCTCTTAACTGAGCGAAATGCGAATTTTCGGCGAATGTCGTCTTCACAGTATAACCAGATTGCTTGGGGTTATATGGTCAAGTGAAGAAGCGCATACGGTGGATGCCTTGGCAGTCAGAGGCGATGAAAGACGTGGTAGCCTGCGATAAGCTTTGGGGAGTCGGCAAACAGACTGTGATCCAGAGATCTCTGAATGGGGGAACCCACTCAGCATAAGCTGAGTATCTTGTACTGAATACATAGGTGCAAGAGGCGAACCAGGGGAACTGAAACATCTAAGTACCCTGAGGAAAAGAAATCAACCGAGATTCCCTTAGTAGTGGCGAGCGAACGGGGACCAGCCCTTAAGTTGATTTGAGATTAGTGGAACGCTCTGGAAAGTGCGGCCATAGTGGGTGATAGCCCCGTACACGAAAATCTCTTATCAATGAAATCGAGTAGGACGGAGCACGAGAAACTTTGTCTGAATATGGGGGGACCATCCTCCAAGGCTA
>NZ_RHQO01000144.1:0-971 GCF_003935475.1 Pseudomonas sp. p99-361
CTGTCACAGGCGTTACTGGCCCGAAACAAACGTAGGAGCGAGCGCAGCTCGCGATTGCGCCGCGCGGGCGGCGCTCGGTCTCATAGGCGCTGAAGATGCTGCGGCTACCTCCAGGCAGCGATAGAGCCTGTCGATGGAACGGTTCGCCATATCGATTGGACGCCCTCGGAGCATCCCCTTAGCGTGGCGACAAGGCCATTCAAGGAGTTCCTGTTGTGCGCGTCCAACCCGATGCGGTCTTCGTACCGCTGAACATCGCCGTGCTGACTGTCAGCGATACCCGCACCTTCGACAACGACACCTCCGGCGAACTGCTGGCCAGCCGTTCGGTAGAGGTCGGCCACCGTCTGGTGGCCCGGGCGCTGCTCAAGGACGACCTGTACAAGATCCGCGCCCAGGTGGCCACCTGGATTGCCGATGACCAGGTGCAGGTGGTGCTGATCACCGGCGGTACCGGTTTTACCGGCCGCGACAGCACGCCAGAGGCGGTCGGGTGCCTGCTGGACAAACATGTCGATGGCTTTGGCGAGCTGTTCCGCGCGTTGTCGATTCTGGATATCGGCAGCTCGACCGTGCAGAGCCGGGCGCTGGCCGGGCTGGCCAACCGCACGCTGGTGTGCTGCCTGCCGGGGTCTACCGGGGCTTGCCGTACTGCGTGGGAGGGGATCCTGGCCGAGCAGCTGGATGCCCGGCACCGGCCGTGCAACTTCGTCAAGCACCTGCTGCCCATCGAGGCCTGTGCAAGCCGGGGCTGATCGTTCGCCTGTACCGGCCCTATCGCCGGCAAGCCGGCTCCCACAGGTATTGCACAGGTTCTGAAATCTGTGTGGTCCCTGTGGGAGATTCTATGGTTCCTGGCAAGGGTAGCCGGAGCATCTTCAGCGCCTGTGAGACCGAGCGCCGCCCGCGCGGCGCATCGCGAGCTGCGCTCGCTCCTACGTTTGTTTCGGGCCAATTATGCCTGTGGGATT
>NZ_RHQO01000145.1:0-737 GCF_003935475.1 Pseudomonas sp. p99-361
TAGGGATGCTCCGATCAACTTGTCGTGCAGCCGCGGCAAGTTGCAATTTTCCAGGCACCTACAGCGTCATTGGACGAAAAGTGACCGAAAAATCATGTACGGAGAGCTTTTTCGACCGGTTCTCCGTGTTAAACGCGAACCTCACCCATACCCATGAGCTGTTTTCGAACCCTCCACAGGTTTGCCAGGGCGAACAGCGTGGTCAACTGAGCCGTGTTTTTCATCAGCCCACGAAAACGTATTTTCACGTAACCAAACTGCCGCTTGATCACGCGAAACGGATGCTCGACCTTGGCCCGTGTCTGAGCCTTGCAGAACTCGATCTTGCGCTTGGCTTTGTACAGTACGCTGCGCTGGTTCAGCTTGGAATAGGTGCTGCGACGCGCTGCAATCTGCCAGATCACCCCCCGATTTTCATGCTCTTCGCGCCTTTCGACACCGGTGTAACCGGCATCTGCATACACGGCGTTTTCTTCGCCATGCAGCAGTTCAGCCACCTGCGTGACATCGGCCACATTGGCAGCGGTGCCATGGACGTGATGCACCAGGCCGGACTCGACATCGGCACCGATGTGCGCCTTCATCCCGAAGAAATACTGACCGCCTTTCTTGGTCTGGTGCATCTCGGGATCACGCTTGCCTTCTTTATTTTTGGTCGAGCTGGGGGCATGAATAATGGTGGCATCGACGATGGTGCCTTGGCGCAGCGACAGGCCTTTTTCCTGCAGATAACCATT
>NZ_RHQO01000146.1:0-725 GCF_003935475.1 Pseudomonas sp. p99-361
CTGCCGGAAGACATCGCCGCCGAGCAGACCGACGCGCTGCCGATCCCGCGCAGCCTGCACCGCCGCCCGCTGGCCGAGCACGTGGCCATTGAAGCTGCCATCGAGAAATTGCGCACCGCACGTAGCCCTATCCTGGTGATCGGTGCCGGCGCCAACCGCAAGATGACCGCCAAGGTCCTCAAGCAACTGGTCGATAATACCGGTATCCCATTCGTCACCACCCAGCTGGGCAAGGGTGTGGTTGACGAGCGCAGCCCGCGCTTCCTGGGTAACGCTGCGCTGTCGTCCGGCGATTTCGTGCACCGTGCGATCGAAGCGGCGGACCTGATTGTCAACATCGGCCACGATGTGATCGAGAAGCCGCCGTTCTTCATGGTGCGTGGCGGCACCGAAGTCATCCATATCAACTTCCGCTCCGCCGAAGTCGATGCCGTGTACTTCCCGCAGGTTGAAGTGATCGGCGACATCGCCAACGCCGTGTGGCAGATCGCTGAAGGCCTGGGCGACACTTCGCACTGGGACTTCACCCGCCTCATGGCAATTCGTGAAGCCAACGAAGCCCAGATCGCCGAAGGCGCCGACGACGACCGCTTCCCGGTCTACCCACAGCGCCTGGTGGCCGACATTCGTCGCGTGCTGCCGTCCGAAGGCATCGTGGCCCTGGACAACGGCATCTACAAGATCTGGTTCGCCCGTAACTACAAGGCGCACAAGCCGAACACCGT
>NZ_RHQO01000147.1:0-647 GCF_003935475.1 Pseudomonas sp. p99-361
CATTGGCGTTGCAGCCCGGCGTTGAACGGTTGGCGTGCATGGCGCATGCCCGGCGTAAGTTCGTCGAGGCGCAGAAAGTGCAGCCCAAAGGCAAGACAGGTCGTGCCGATGTGGCGCTATCGATGATCAACAAGCTGTATGGCATCGAGCGTGAACTCAAGGATGTCAGCGATGAGCAGCGGTTCATCGGTCGCCAGGAAAGAAGCTTACCGATCCTCGGCCAGTTGAAAAGCTGGCTGGACAAGACGCAGTCACAAGTCACACCGCAAAGCGTGCTGGGCAAGGCCGTGCACTATCTGACGAACAACTGGAGTCGGTTGGAGCGCTACATTGAGGCCGGCCATTTACCGATCGACAACAACCTGGCGGAGCGTGCGATCAAGCCATTTGTCATCGGGCGCAAGGCGTGGCTGTTCAGCGACACGCCCAAGGGCGCGACTGCCAGTGCGCAGATCTACAGCTTGGTCGAGACCGCGAAGGCCAACGGCCAGGAGCCCTATACGTGGCTGCGCCACGTACTGGAGCGGTTGCCGTATGCCTCGTCGTTAGAGGACTACGAAGCGCTGCTGCCGTGGAACTGCTCGCCGGAAATGCCACGGTAAATCAAAGCTTCATCTGGCGGTAGGTGGGGTTCATGGAGCGCTTAG
>NZ_RHQO01000148.1:0-530 GCF_003935475.1 Pseudomonas sp. p99-361
GAGCACGGTCGACTCATGCTGATAGACGTCCTGCCAACCCTCGAAGCTGGCGTGATGTTCAATGCGTTCCATGGATACTCTCCTTAACTCAACGAGGTAATGGCCAGGTGCCAATTAACACGCTGTGTCGTCCTCCGATTCTGGAGAGGTACAGGCGTGCGTTGCTTTGACTACCATCAACCAGGTGTCCAGCGTTGCCGCTGGCATGAGGATCGCTACTACAAACTCAGGCGCTACTGCACCGCGAAGGCCAGATGTCGTCTTAGATGTACAAGCAATAAAATGTGCAACCCAGTGCGCCACTGCTGCGATAAGCCCGGCAGCTGACTTGGCCCACTGACCCGCTTTGAATTCGTTGTTATCTGCATCACGCACTTTGTGCGTGTGCACTGCCCTGCATCGATCATCGAGGCCGGACTGCAATGCTTTTGGAGCACATGTCAGCTGACGTGGTCTCCGAGTGCCGTGGCCGCGTGGCATGAGTAGGCATGCCAGGCACGGTCACGGCCAGAGCGGAAGGTGCGGTCGCC
>NZ_RHQO01000149.1:0-521 GCF_003935475.1 Pseudomonas sp. p99-361
TACCACGATGCCGGCGCCTTCATGGCCCAGCACGACCGGGAAGAGACCCTCAGGATCATCACCCGACAGGGTGAACGCGTCGGTATGACACACGCCGGTATGGGTGATCTTGACGAGCACTTCACCCTTGCGTGGCGGCTCAACGTCGATCTCAACGATTTCCAGCGGTTTACCTGGCCCAAAGGCCACTGCTGCACGTGATTTCATGATGTCACTTCCTTTTTTAAGTTGGTCCCCGTCACCAAAACCACCTGGAATTGATTACCGGAGATACGACCGAACGATGGAGATGGTTTCGTTAATAGACTGTTGCTGCGAGTCGCTCCTCGCCCCTCTGTCAGGAAACTCCTCCCGTAGATGGCTCTCCAGAACGGCCGCCATCAGGCCGTTGATTGCACCACGGACTGCTGCCAGCTGCTGCAGTACCGCGACACATGTCGGATCAGCCTCCAGGTCATGCTCTAGAGCCGTGACCTGCTCGCTAATACCTCTAGCGTGTCCGAGAGCTTTCTCCTTCTCTT